>CANHUK010000215.1 GCA_947463755.1 Chitinophagaceae bacterium | reverse complement strand
GGACCTGGTGCTGAGGGCCGATTGGGCGGCCATTCTCAAGGATCTCTGGCCCTACCGGATCGGACGGTTGGGTCAGTTGCAGGAGTGGAGTGGTGACTGGGATGATCCGAAGGATACACACCGGCATATCTCCCATCTTTTTGCCCTCTATCCCGGCCGGCAGATATCGGTACAACAGACGCCGGAACTGGCAGCAGCAGCCCGTCAAACGCTCCTCCACCGGGGCGATGATGGAACAGGATGGTCACTGGCCTGGAAGATCAGTTGGTGGGCGAGATTGAGGGACGGCGATCACGCCCATCGGCTCATCCAGAAAGCACTCACGCATATCGACCCCGTCGGAGAAGGCAACGGCATCAAAATGAACGGTGGCGGCACCTACCCGAATCTCTTCGATGCGCATCCGCCCTTTCAGATCGACGGAAATTTCGGCGCAACGGCCGGCATCGCGGAGATGCTGCTGCAATCCCATGAAGACGGCATCACCATCCTGCCGGCCCTGCCCACGGCCTGGCACAGTGGCAAAGTGTCGGGACTCGTCGCCCGCGGCGGCTTCGTGATAGACATCGAATGGAAGGACAGTATGATCCGCGAGGTCGTGGTCAAGTCGAAGATCGGGGGGCATTGCCGGCTGAATATTCCGGTGGCCCATGCGAGGCAGTTGCCCAAGGGATTGGCCGCCGGTACGCCGTTGAGGAAAAGCCTGTTTTTCAACGGGATCATTCCGTCGTCTGTGATCAACTCGGCAACGAGTCCATTGTCACTCCTGGCTGTTCCCGACGAATTCAGTGCCGGATTCGATACCCGGCCTGGCGAAACCCGTCGTATTCGCTTCGATTGACCGGCTTCTGTGATCTTGGTCACGAATGTCGGCCCGTGGTGGTCGTATCTTTGTGAAGATCTCAGGCAGCATCAACCGGAATGAATATCATGCATGGACACCGGATCAGACTGGGCCTGCGGGCCAATCGAGTACAGTTCACCTGGCTGGTGATCGTCAATGCTTTTGTAGGGGCGATGGTCGGGATGGAACGAACCCTGCTTCCGGGCATCGCAGAAGCCGATTTTCAGATGGCGGCCAAGACGGCGATCTTTTCTTTCATCGCGGTCTTCGGCATCGTCAAGGCCTTTACCAATTATTTCACCGGTCGGCTGTCGGATCGTTTTGGCCGTAAGAACTTGTTGATCACCGGCTGGCTCTTTGGACTGCCGGTTCCGTTTCTCCTCATGTTTGCGCCCGAATGGTCATGGGTCATTGCGGCGAATGTCCTGCTGGGCATCAACCAGGGCCTGGCATGGAGCAGCACGGTCATTATGAAGATCGACCTGGTGGGAGAGAAGGATCGGGGGTTCGCTATGGGACTGAATGAGTTTGCAGGCTACATCTCCGTGGCCGTCGTCGCCTGGATGACCGGTTGGAGGGCTGTCGAGTGGGGCATGCGGCCCTGGCCCTTCCTGACGGGGGTATTCTTTGCCGTAGCCGGATTGCTCATCACCATTTTTTTTGTGAAGGATACCCGTGGGCATGTGGCGGCGGAAACGGCGCAAAGTACGCTGCCCAGGCTCAGTCACATTTTTTCCGATACGAGCTGGCGTCAACCGAATCTCGGGGCGGTCACGCAGGCCGGACTGGTCAACAACCTGAACGATGGTATGGCCTGGGGGCTTTTTCCTGTTTGGCTGGCAGGCAAAGGTTTTTCCCTGGCAGAGATAGGCATCGTCATCGCGGTGTATCCCGCCGTCTGGGGCATCGGTCAGTTGTTCACCGGCGCGATGGCCGATCGATTCTGCAAGAAGGACATGCTCCAATGGGGGATGACCTTGCAAGCCATCGCGCTCCTGTTCTTTGTTGAAGCCTCCTCACTTTGGCATTTCATCCTCCTGTCCGCCCTGCTGGGATGGGGGACGGCCATGGTCTATCCCACTTTCCTCGCTACCATTGCCGAAAACACGCACCCTGGAGATCGTGCTCGAAGCATAGGTATTTTCAGGCTCTGGCGGGATGCCGGATATGCGTTCGGAGCCCTGCTTACCGGCCTTGTTGCCGATCTGTTCGGCATGGAAGCGTCCATCATCCTGATCGCCGTACTTACATTCATTTCTGCCTTCATCATCCATCAACGGATGTTTTGTAGAAATCTAAATGGCATCAAATTCTTTGATTATTTCTTCGGTGGCCACACCGTAAAAAGGAAGGCTTGTGTTTGAGATGGGAATACTATGCATCAGTCTGTGTTAAGCAGATGGCATTGCGCTATCTTTAATCTGTATCAATCATAAAACATGCAGCGCAGAAAAGCCCTTCGACTCCTTATATCTTCTCCCTTATTGCTGCCGGCTACCCGGGCGTTTTCCTTTCAGTCGTCCGAAAAAGCAGCTCGTAAGCCGACAACCATCGGCTGGATCACCGACCTGCATCATGGCTATTGCCCCGATGCATTGGACCGGCTGAAAGTCTTCATTGGCGAGGCTTCCCGCCGAAAAGTGGATTTCATCCTCCAGGGGGGCGACTTCTGTCATCCGAAACCGGAAGCCGCAGAGCTCATGCAGGTTGGGAATCACTACCAGGGAGATAAATATCATGTGCTCGGCAATCACGACATGGACTTCGGAACAAAGCGAGACATCATGAATGTCTGGGGGATGGAACGGCCTTACTATGCTTTCGAGCGTGGAGGATTTCATTTCATCGTGATGGATTGCAACCACATCCTGAAAGACGGTCAATACATCGATTATGTGAAAGGGAATTTCTACATCGATCCCGCCCGTCGCGATCTGGTGAATCCCGAACAGGTCGAATGGCTGGAGGCCGAGATCGACCGCGCCAAACATCCCTGCATTATCATCTCACATCAGTCGTTTGATGAAGTATGGACGGGCAGCACCGTGCCCAATCGCCTGGAAGTCAGAAAGGTGATCGATCGGGCCAATGAGGGCCGAAAGCACCCTAAGGTGATCGCCTGCATCTGCGGACATCATCACCTGGATCATCACATGATGATCAACAGGGTGCATTATATCCACATCAACAGTGCCTCTTATTATTATGTCGGAGATGGTTTTGGATCCGATGGTTCCAGGGCAACCTATTCCGAACCTGTCTTCGCTTTCGTGACGCTTGATCCCGCCGGAGAGATCCGAATTGAAGGCCGACAAGCCTCGTTTCGATCTCCGACGCCAAAGGAAAAAGGCTTTCCAAATGCTGATCGCATTACCGCCTCGATCATCGATCGGCGGTTAGGAACTGCGTAACAGCCGGGTCTGATGGCGGTTTTTCTCATGGTTCCGGATGGATCCACGGGCCGCGATAGGGGCGGCGCAGGAGTTTGGTCGCTTCCTTGTCGCCGGGAATGACGCGTTGTTTAAAATCATACGAAAGTGGTCGGCCCAGTTGCATCGACAGATTCGCGAGAATGCAGCTGGCGGTGGAGATGTGTCCTTCTCCGATATCCGCCACAGGATTTCCTTTCCGGTCGATGGCCTCCAGGAAATCCTGCATGTGTTTACGGGTAGCCGGTGCTGCATGGAGTTCGATGTCCTTTTCTTTCAGGTCCTCCGGAAACTGTTCACGTTCGTAGACAACATCTCCGCGCACGCGTTCTCCCTTTCCGACCGGGATGAAATCATAGCGCATCGTGCTGCCGCAGAGTGTGCCCTTCTCTCCATAGATCTTGAAGCCCCAGGGATAGTCCGGATCCGCTGAAGTGCCCCAGGTCCGGTGCTGCCAAACGCAGGTCAGGCCGGGATGCTCGAAGACGGCGGTTTGTGTGTCTGCGATGTTACTGCGACCGGGCTCGCTGCCATAGATACCGCCGCTGGAATTGATCTGTGTAGGCCATCCAAGCCCCAGCATCCACCGCACCGTATCATACATATGAATACACATGTCTCCCATGATGCCGTTGCCGTATTCCATGAAGGCCCGCCACCAGCCCCGATGTGGCAACCCGTCGAAGGTGCGCAGCGGTGCAGGCCCCGTCCAGAAGTCGTAGTCAAAATGTTCGGGTACGGGTTGCAGGGGTGGTGTCGCATTGCGGCGCATGTGATAGTAGCAAAACATTTCTGCGTGGTGCACTTTGCCGATCGCGCCGCTGTCGATGAACAGGCGCTTGGCCTCCATCAGGTGCGGGGTGCTCCTTCGCTGAGTGCCGACCTGTATGACCCGGCCGTGTTTACGGGCGGCAGCAACGACGGCTTCACCTTCGATCACATCCACACTGATGGGTTTCTGGAGATAGACATGGGCGCCCGATTTTACAGCCTCGATGGCCTGCAGGGCATGCCAGTGATCGGGCGTACCGATGAGCACGATATCAGGCTTTTGCTCCTTGAGCAGGGTACGATAATCCTTGTACCCGGGGATGGAGTTTGTCTGTCCCGTACGTGCCTGGATCAGCGCCTGCGCGCCCTCCAGCTGTTGCCGGTCAACATCGCAGAGGCCGACCACATCCACTGCGGCCACCTGCATCAACCGGAAGAGATCACTCTTACCGTACCAGCCCGTGCCGATGAGTGCCACCCTTCGGCGTGGTCCCGATCCCCATTGAGCCAGACCCGTTTGCTGGAGGGTCGAAAGTGCAGCGATGGCGGATGCGTGTCGGAGGAAT
>CANHUK010000214.1 GCA_947463755.1 Chitinophagaceae bacterium | reverse complement strand
GATGGAATTCGAACCGGGCCATGGTCCTGCTGAAGTCTGTAGACCTCCTGCATTGGACCTCGAAGGTGGTGAACATCCAGCGTAGGTTCTCGGGTCAGGATTCGCTGTTGCGGGTGTGGGCGCCCCAGTCGATCTACGATGCGCGGGCCGGCCGTTATATGATCTACTGGTCCATGAAGCACGGCATGAATGATCCTGATAAGATCTATTATGCATATGCCAATGAAGATTTCACAGACCTGGCCACCGAGCCCCGCCAGTTATTCTTTCCGCCCGACGGCGGCGCCTGTATCGATGGTGATATCGTGGAGAAGGATGGTCGCTTCCACCTGTTCTTCAAGACCGAGGGCCGAGGCGCAGGCATCAAGGTGGCTGTGTCAGACCGGCTCACGGAAGGCTATGTACAGCGCGACCCATATGTTCAGCAGACCCGGGATCCTGTTGAGGGGGCCGGTGTCTATAAACTCAACGGGTCGGATGAATATGTGCTGATGTATGATGTGTATACTTCGGGGCGCTATCAATTCTGCAGAACCCGGGATCTTGAGCGTTTTCGGGTCGCGGACGAAGAAGTTTCCATGGACTTTCATCCCCGCCATGGCACGGTGATCCCGGTGACGGAGGCTGAATTCCGACGGCTGGTGACGAAATGGGGTAACCCGGGAATGGCAATCGGCGCACTCAAGGCAACGGGTAACTGAACATTTTTTGGAAGGAAGACGTTCGGCGTCCGAAGCTGCCGGAGGACGTATTGACCGGTCACCATTTGACTCGGGTGTAATTATTTGCCGGCGAATGCGACATATGAATATCGGTTTGTATGCATGCACCGTTACCGAAACATATTGATATATCCGGATGAGCGCCAGTGAACAGGCTTTTCTTGGACGGATCGCTGAGCACGAACGGCTGATCCACAAGGTATGCCGGCTATATGCCGACGATCCTGCGGACCGGGAGGACCTCTTTCAGGAGATCCTCTGTCAGGCATGGCGTTCCTATGCAGGCTTTCGGGAGGAATCGCGCTTTTCGACCTGGCTGTACCGCGTTGCGCTGAATACGGCGATCACACACCTCAGGAAGAAGCGCAGGTTCGGCGATAATGCAGTCGGTCAGGACTGGGTTCGCAACGAAACACAGGCGGACCCATATGAGGAGGAAGTACAGCTCATGTATGCGGCCATCAACCGGTTGTCCAGGATCGATAAGGCCATCATCCTGTTATATCTGGAGGATTGTTCCTACGAAGACATGTCGGAGATCATGGGTATGTCGGTATCAAATATCGGTGTAAGACTCAACCGCATACGAAAGCGGCTCAAGGAGGATTGTGAACATCAAAAATCAGCGCGGGATGGATCTTGATGCATTGAAATCCGGAATCAACAACAGGCTCGAACAACCCGTGACGGTCATGAGCCGAACGGTGGTCTGTAAAGTGCCCCGTTCCAGGGGATTACTCATCCGGCTGCGCCGGAACCTGTGGATCGAGACGGCGCTTTATCTGCTGTGCACGCCGTTCATGCTGTTCGAAGCCTGGCGATCGGAGAACTTTTCCATGACCATTTATAACGCGACCTTTTCTGTGGTTATGTTCCTTCTGGCTCCGGTATTCGCGAGACTTGCAGGCAGGATCACCCGGCATATCCATGCTGATCATTCGGTGCAGGAGGGGTTGAACGAATTGCTGGACATCCTGAAAACCTACCAGCGCAGGTACCTGCAGTTCAATTTGCTCATGGTGCCTGTATGCATGATCTATGCGGTCGCCCTGGTGATCGCTTTTCCCGTTACAGACATGGGGAATGATCAGGCGGACACCCTGCGACTGGCAACCTGGCAGATCTGGCTGATATTCATCGGTCTGCTCGGGATCCTTATGTTGACCACCTGGTATCTCTCCAGGTGGTGGATCCATTGGTTATATGGCCGGTTCATCCGCGATCTGGAAGCGGAACTGAAATCGGTAGATGACCCGGAGTGAACGTGGTCATTTCCCAAACCATCCGTCCAGGATGCCGGATTTGATATCTGTCCAGTTCGATCCGAGGAAAGCGAGGATGACCACACTCAACTGAAAGATCAATACGGCGCGTTGCCACTGTTTCCTTTCTTTCCAGGGCTGCTTCGGGTCAAATGGATCGAATGCGAAAGCAATACCCCACATCACCACCAATTGCATGAGGTCGCCCCGAAAAGCATAATATGCACCCATGAGTATGAAACCCACGTAAAGAAATCTGTTGATACCTGACTGCATTTTTTCCGATGGGTCGGTCAGAAAAAATAAATATTACAAGTTGGATCAGAATTCCTTTTCCGCCATTTCGCTTTGTGGCAGATTCATCTTTCTGTTTTTCCGGCTCAGCTGGTAGGTCGCAGACAACTGGATCTGATCAGGTTCGTAAATATACAGCGTGGTGGTGCGGAAATCAGCCCCCGAAGTACTGATCCGCTGCCGGTTTGAAATGCCCAGTCCCGCATCCATGTATAGCCATTGAGCCATGAATGACCATCGGTTGTCCGGCAAATTTTTCTTCACGACGAGGTTTGGTACAACGAAAGATCCGTCCCGTCCCTGTACCGTCGCCCTGACTGACAGGTAGCTAAGACTGAACTGGGTCATCCATCCTTTGTCGAAACTCAGGGTTTGGGTAGTGTTGATGCTATAGATCCATCCGTTATTTTCCGTCGCTTTGGCTTGCCCGAACAGGGTGCCGGTGATATCATACCGGTACACATTTCCTCCGAAGATACCCGACCAGTGTTTTCCTGCCTTGAGGGTGAGGTTGGCCTCCAGACCCGTCTGCCGGGCACGCGCCGCATTGGTGTAGAGTCTGTTGAGGATCGTGTCGTTGAATACGCTGTTGACCCGCTGTATCGGATTCAGGATCCTCTGGTGATACAGGCTCGCGGAAAAGGTACCCGCCTGCATGCGTCTTTCCCAGACCCATTCCCATTGTCCGGTCAATTCTGGCAGCAGGTTGGGGTCGCCCTGTTCCAGGGTCTCTGAGTGTTCGCGTTCAGGAATAGGATTGAGTTCGAAGTTATTGGTGCGCTTGATGCGTCTGCTGTAGCCTGCTCGCAGCGTATTCCATTCATTGGCACGCCAGCGGATCTGTGCGGATGGGAAGGCATTGAGCAGGTTCAGTTTACGGATGATCGGATCGGTGCTGGTCTTTAGATCGCGGAGTGTTTGTTCGATCCTCAGGCCGGCTTGCCATGACCAGGCGCCCCTTGCGGATGCATGTTGCAGGTATCCTGCATGGATCCGGTTCTGAACAAAAATGTTGCCGGTGAACGCAGGATCGGTCCTGAACGCAGCATCTCCGGGGTTCCGATATAGATAGGAGAAATTACCGTCCTGCCGGTCGTATCTGAACTGATATCCGGCCTGCCATTGCGTTTCACCTTTTTTGTGCGTGTAATCTGTTTTTGCCCGCCATGCATTCAGCGGATTGTGGCCGGGATTGGAGGTGCTTTGGTAGTCGATGGACGCATGGCGTCCGGCCAGGTTCCGGTTGGTGGTCAGACTGGACAGATCCGCGCCCTCGTATTGTCCGTTGAAGGCCAGGGTGGCGTTGGTGCCTATCCGGTGCAAACTGCTGAGACTGGCCAATGTGAAGACGCCTTCCTTGTCCTGGGTGTTTTCGTTGAAATATCGGAATCCGGAAGTTTGTCCCGATGCGAGTATGACCCGGCGATTATCGTAGTCGAGATCAGCTACGCGGCTTTGAAAGCGCTTACCCCGGTAGAAGGCGGCCTCGAATCTGTTCCGGTCGTTGGGTTCGTATGCCGCAGTCATCCGTGCGCCTGCCTGATGCCTGCGGAAACTCCGTTCGCCCTGAGATGGGAAATCCGTTTTGCGTCCCTGGAACAAGGTGCTGACTTCTCCGTCCCGAAAACCTGACATATCGTTGCGCAGCAGGTTGAAACCTCCTCCGAACTCCCAGCCACCCTTACGCCAGGCCAGTGCCATGTCGGCCGATCCTCGCATCGGATGCGCGTAGCGGGTATTGCCAAATCTTTGCATGGAAGGAAGACCGCCCATGATATTGGACTGCAGCAGCAAACCCTGTTCGGGGGCTGTGCGGGTGATGATGTTCATCACCCCGCTTCTGCCATCCGCATCAAATGCCGCACCCGGACTGCTGATGATCTCCACCCGTTCGATCTGTGTGGCCGGTATCTGACTCAGAACGAAGGCCGGATCTCCCTGGGTTGGACGGCCGTTGATCAACACCTGAAAGCTGGACGAACCGCGCAGGTTGAGTTCTCCCTGGCCATTCAGGCTGACCGAAGGAAGATTACGAACCAGATCGATGGCCGAGCCCTGGCGCGCAGCCGCAAAGGAGGAGGCATCAAATACCTGTCGATCGATCTTGAAACTGACAGGAGGTTTTCGGCCTTTGACAACGATCTCAGATAATGAAACTTTCTTTGGCAGGGTATCTTCAATAAGATAGGTTACCGGTACGTCCATGCTCTCCAATTCTTTCCGCACGGGGTCATTGGCCCACAACAGCATGGGGACGGACATAAAAGCCAGTCCCGTACTAACAAACGATGTACGCATATCTGAGGAAAGATACAAAATCTGTTAAGCCACGGGCGAACATGAGCAT
>CANHUK010000213.1 GCA_947463755.1 Chitinophagaceae bacterium | reverse complement strand
GGCGGCAGGATTGCCCTGTTCTATGCCCGAAAGAATGCACATGCAGACTGCATTCCGATGGTTCGCTTTTCAGACGATGAAGCGGTCACATGGTCGGAGCCCAAACCCTGCATCACCGATGAACCGGGGTACTACGTACTCAACAATGACCGGGTCATCCAGCTTGCCGGCGGCCGGCTGCTGATGCCGGTTTCCAGACACCAGACACCCACCCAGCCCTGGCAGTCACGCGGACGCATCTTTTGTTATTTTTCTGATGATGAGGGCAGGACCTGGAACCGCGGCGAAGAAATCCCGAACCCTGATACCGTCATGACGCAGGAGCCGGGTGTTGTGGAACTCCGGGACGGCCGCATCATGATGTTCATGCGTACGGATGCAGGTGTACAGTATCTCTCGTACACCATGGATAAAGGGATGCATTGGAGCACCGCTCAACGGAGCAGCATCGTTTCTCCTGTGTCCCCTGCATCGATCAAGCGCGTTCCCGGATCGAAAACACTTGTTATGCTCTGGAACCTGAACGATGGTTCCGACCCGGAATTGAAGGGAAAGCGGACACCCCTGGCGATCGCTATCTCCCGCAATGAAGGCCGGACATGGATCAAACCCCGGATGTTGGAAACAGACCGCGACGGCTGGTACTGCTATACTGCCCTGCATTTCACGTCTGAAGGACACCTCTTGGCGGGGTATTGTGCGGGCAGCCAGCGCAAGCGGACCAAGCTGGCACAAACAGATGTATCCCTCATCGATCTTAAAAAACTCTATGGAAGGCTTGTCAGGTGAAAATGGTCATGAGGCGATGGTGATGCCCCTGTGGAGGGCGGACTCCGGAAAACCGGGTCCCGTGGTATTGATCACAGCCGGCGTTCACGGTGATGAATTTGAACCCATACTGGCATTGTACCGGCTCTCTGCCCGTTTGCCTCAAGTGTTGACATGCGGAAGCGTTATCACCTTGCCGGTGGTGAATGGAGGGGCTGTCAGGTCAGGAACGCGTTGTGGGCCTGATGGCCAGGATCTCGCCCGCATTTGTCCCGGCGATCCGCTCGGAACGCCTGCCGAACGGGATGCACACGCAGTCTCCAGGCTTATCCGTTCCTCCGACTATCTCATCGACCTTCATACCGGAGGGCGGATCCTCGACATCCACCCCATGGCCGGATACATGATACACCCTGATCCATCGATCCTCGCACGTCAGCGCGAGATGGCCAGGGCTTTTGGCCTTCCACTGATCTGGGGGACCGATCCGGCACCGAACGGCAGAACACTATCTGTGGCCCGGGATGCCGGTATACCTTCCATGTATGTAGAGTATGGCGGCGGGTCCGTTGTACGGCCACATATCGAGGAAGCTTATGTTGAGGGATGCTTGCGCGTCCTGGCCCTGCTGGGACTCGTATCACCGGATGTAGTCCGACCCGCCGCTCCGATCAGGTGGTGGGTCGAAGACGAAAGACCCGACCAGGGTCATCTGCAGTCCAAAATGCCCTCTCCCGCAGACGGGGTTTTCATTGCCACCGCCAGTCTGGGACAGCACATAGACAAGGGGGATCTCTGGGGATATGTATTTGATCCACTGCGTGGCGACAGGATGGAAGTCCGGGCCGAAGAAGACGGACTGGTGCTGTTCTTACGCGCAGAGTCCGTGGTCAGGACCGGTGATTCACTCGGTGGCATCTGTGTGATCGATGAACGTGTAAAGCACTTGATGGCATGAAAAATCCTACCATCATCATTACCGGCGCAGCCGGAGGTATTGGCAAGGCCATCGCAGGGCGGTTTGCCCGCCATTCGTGTAACCTGGTCCTGAACGATCTTGATGAACAGTCGCTGCAGTCGGTCGGGCAGGCGCTGGCAGACAAGCCGAGCGTTTCAGTGTCCATCTGTGCAGGTGATCTGGCAGATCCGGATTTTCCGGGTCAACTGGTCTCCCATGCAATGGATAAGTTTGGGACGATCGACACTGTTGTCAATAACGCCGCATGGAGAACTCTGCAGTCATTGCGGAGCATCGACCACAAAACCTGGCAACGCACGCTGGATGTATGCCTGACGGCTCCGGCATTCTTGATAAAATATGCCGCAAATGCGATGGAAGAACAGGGCACCGGCGGCGTGGTGATCAACGTGTCCAGCATGATGTCCGACCGCGCCGCGGGAAACAGTCCGGCATATATCGCCGTCAAGGCAGGATTGGAGGGACTGACCCGGGAAGCAGCGGTGACCTATGGACGAAGCGGGATCCGGGTGCTCTGTGTCCGCCCGGGATTCATAGAAACGGGACTCAGCATGGATTATGAAAAGGATGCAGAGGTCGGGGGCATGGCCCGGAAACTCGAAGGATACATCACGGACGCTACCCCCCTCGGTCGCGCCGGCACCCCCGAGGAAGTGGCCGATGCCGTTGCCTGGCTCTGCTCAGCGGAGGCATCATTCATCACCGGCGCCTGCCTGACCATTGATGGCGGCTTCTCCGTCAACATGAACAGCTACCCCCTAAAAAAACTACAATTCCCCGATGAGTACTGATATCTGGAGATATGTAGGACATATGCCTGAGGTGTCGCCCCTCCACCGGATCACCCTGGGGGAAGGGGGAACACCTTTGCTGCGTTCAAAAAGCATTGGCCCTTCGCTGGGTTTGTCCAACCTGTATTTTAAACTCGAGCAACTCAATCCCACGGGGTCCTACAAAGACCGTTTTGCCGCGGCATTTGTGAGTCTGATGAAGGCGCAGGGACATGCGCTCTGCATCGCCACCTCCAGCGGAAATACCGGTGCAGCCCTCTCAGCCTATTGTGCGGCGGCGGGTATCCGCTGTGTGCTCGTCATCGTCGATGGGGCGCCCCATGCCAAGATCCGCCAGATGCAGCTCTATGGCGCAGAAACCATCATGGTCAGTGGCTTTGGAAAAGATACAGCCGTGACCGACGAGGTATTTGGTCAGCTACGCTTAATGGCTGCTGAATTTAGGGTACCCCTGCCCGTTAGTGCCTATGCATTTTGTCCCGAAGGCATGCAGGGCGTCCAGACCATCATGTGCGAATTGTTGGATGCATTGCAACCCCGGCATGTGTTCAGTCCTGCGGGTGGTGGTGGTCTCACCCTGGCCATGGCCTATGGCGCAGAGATCCATGCCCGTTCGATAAAACCGGATATCATGCCTTCCATACACTGTGTACAGCCGGAAGGCAACGATACGATGGCCTCAGCAATCCGATCCGGGGCCTCCGGAGGGATGGCGATACCCGCCTCCACCACAGAGGTCAGCGGGCTGCAGGTCCCCGGACTGCTGGATGCCGACCTGGTCGTTCAGGCATGTCTGGCTTCCGGTGGTAACGGCCATGTGGTGAAGGATGAAGAGGTCTTTCACTGGCAGCGGCTGATGGCACAGCGAGAGGGTGTCTTCTGCGAGCCGGCGGGTGCCGTGGCCCTGGCGGGACTGGCGGGCGCCGTAAGGCGTAAGGAGGTCGGATCGGATGACAAGATCGTATGCCTGGTCACCGGCAGTGGCTTCAAGGATATGCTGACTGTGGAACGAAAATTCGGACTGCCGGATATACAAACCCTTACACCTGACCAGATGGTCAGTCACATTCGATCAACCGAACATTGAAAACTTAACAAGGATCCCATGCAAGAAGAAATGCAATTGAAAGGATTATGGCCGGCCATGTTCACTCCGGTGAATGATGACGGAACGGTGAACCTGACGGAAATGGAGAAGTTGATAGAACTCATCATCACGCAGAAGCTGGATGGCATTTATCTGCTGGGATCAACGGGACAAGGATTCCTGTACGCTGAGGCCGAACGCAAGCGGATCGCGGAAGCGGCCCTGTCAATTACTCAAAAAAGAATTCCGGTGATGGTGCATGTAGGGGCACTTAGCACGGATGAATCCGTACGCCTGGCCCGACATGCCGAGGAGCACGGAGCTGATGCGGTTTCCTCGGTGGGTCCCATCTACTATGCTGCCAGTCCCGCGATGGGCATGGCGCACTATCGGTCTATCGCCGCTTCGATCTCCGTTCCGTTCTTTCCCTATCAGATCGGAAATGCGCCCATGACGGAGGATATGATCCGGGAACTGCTGGAGATCCCGAATCTGAAGGGGCTCAAGCTGACGACGCTCAATATGCTCGACATCGCTTCCATCCGCATCAGTTCCGGTGGACGATGGACCCTGTTCAGTGGCGCGGATGAACTCATGTGTCATGCAGCGCTTTGCGGTACGGCCGGTGCCATCGGATCCACCTACAATCTGTTCGGCCCCGTTTGCAAACATGTACGTCAGGCTTTCCTGAACGGGGAGACGGCCATGGCCATGGCCTTCATGCTGGAGTTCCAACAGCTGATCCTGGAGATCCTGCCCTGCATCTGGACCTTCTTCCGCCGGGGTATGCTTCTGCGCCACGGTATCGACATCGGAAAGGCCAAGGCGCCACTGCTCACACCAGACCTTGCCTGGTCGGATGAGTATCTGATGGAACGTATCCGTCGGGTGGAGGCTTTCCTGCCCGTTGAGTCCACATCAAACTGAAGATAACCTGTAAAATATCAGATATGTCATCTTTCGAAGTTGTTCGCGGAGAAGGGATCCCGCACAGTCATCTGCCTTTTTCTCCCGCCATCT
>CANHUK010000212.1 GCA_947463755.1 Chitinophagaceae bacterium | reverse complement strand
TAACGCTTCCACCACCGACTATGGCGAGGTCAGGACATTCATCTCAGCACATCCCGAAATTCCTTTCCGATATCTGGATGCCCCTGAAAATCTGGGGGTGGCCAGGGGCAGAAATTTTGCGATCCGGCAGGGTCGGGCTCCGATCCTGATCATGCTGGATGACGACGCAGAGTTGAGGGATGCCGATTGTCTTTACCGGCTGATGGAAGTGTTCAAGACCGCAGAAACGGACAGACCTGTCGCCATTGTTTCCTTCAAGGTCCTCTATTATGCTACCGGGGATATGCAGCGCAACGCCTTTCCCCACAAGCAATTCGAAAAACATAGCCACAAGTCATTCCTGGAAACCAGCTACTATGCGGGCGGAGCGCATGCCGTGACGCGCACCGCCATTGAAGCTGCCGGGCTATATCCGGAGGACTTCTTCTACGGCATGGAGGAGTACGACCTGAGTTACCGGCTCATTGACGCGGGCTATGCCATCACCTACTCCAACAAAGTGGTGATGCTCCACAAGGAGTCGCCACTGGGTCGTTCACCGCATCGCGACAAGATCCGGATGATGTGGGTGAATAAATGCAAGGTGGCCTGGAGATACCTTCCTTTACGTTTTTTCATCACCACGGCACTCATGTGGTCGATGGAATATCTGAAGCAGACCCGGGGTGATTTCCACGGCTGGTGGGCTGGCTGGCGTGCCATTGCAGGGATCCCCGGCGGACAGCAGCGAAAGCCGGTAGGACCTGAAGCGATGCATTATCTGAAAAGAACCGGAGCCAGGCTCTGGTATTGATTCAAAGGGTGGCGATATCCGTCAGGAAACGACGCATGGCGGCCTGCTTGCGTTCATCAAATCCGTAGCTCAGGTTGTAGCGGTAGTATCCCAATAGATCGAAACCTGCATCCGGGTAGGCAGCCGCTACCTTATCCAGTTGTCCAACACCAATGGCGTTGGCCTCATTGAATTCCCTGACGAAGTTTGCATCGATCAGCTTGTTGCTCACCCAGGTCGCAAAAACGAAGGGCATGCCGGTGTGCTCCTTCCAGGCGGCACCCAGATCGTACATGACCGGGGAGATGCGTGCCTGTTCAAAGGCTCGGTCGCCAATGACCAGACCTCCGGTATGCCCCCGGATCCCGCGCCTGAAATCCTCGGAGCCGGCATCCAACAGGTTGACCGCCTGCCTCCAGTGATCTCTGAGCAGCAGCCGCAAGAGCATCGCGGACGTCCTGGACTGATAATCGAGCCATACTTCCCGCAAATCTCCGATGGGATGCTCCGAAAACAGGGCAACAGAGGCCACCGGTCCGTCGCAACCAATGCAGAAATCGGACACGAGATGATATTCGGGTAGTTTTGGGAGAATGGCGACCGGCACCAGTCCGATGTCGATCTCATCATTCAAGAGCATGGAAGCCACTCTTGCGGGATAATCTTCGCGCAGGATGATCCGATCCGCCACCGGGTGCGCTTTCAATCCATAGAGCAAGGGCCTCGTGTTCAAATAACTCACCGCACCGATCCTGATTTTCTTTTCCAAGGCCTTTACTGTAATTTTGGCGCAAACCTACGGCAAATCCCCCGAACGATGCCTTGCCATCATTCCGCATCGTAACATCTCATAATCACGGCATTCATGGACCTTAGCGCCCTTACCGCGATATCTCCCGTTGATGGACGATATCGCCGACAGCTCGGACACCTCGCAGGCTATTTTTCCGAATTCGGACTCATCAGGTACAGGGTTCGGGTGGAGATCGAGTATCTGGCCGCCCTCTCGGCTGCCAGGCTATTCAAGTGTCCGGCATCCCGGCTGAAAGCGTTGCGGGACGTTTATGCCGAATTCACGACCGAGATGGCTGCGGAGATCAAGGAGACGGAGAAGGTCACCAACCACGACGTGAAGGCGGTGGAATATTTCGTCAAGAAACAACTCGACAGGCTGGAAGCCGGTGAATTACGGGAGTTTGTGCATTTCGGTCTGACATCGCAGGACATCAACAACACAGCCATCCCGCTGCTTTGGAAGGAAGCACTTGAATTTGAGTACCTGCCGGCGGTTACGAACCTCAACATGGAACTCAGAAGGCTGGCAGGAGAATGGATGGAGATCCCCATGCTCGCCCGGACACATGGTCAGCCCGCCTCCCCGACCCGGCTGGGTAAGGAACTGATGGTATTCGTCGAACGGATCGACCAGCAACTGGAAATGTTAAGCCACATTCCCTATTCCTGCAAATTTGGCGGTGCCACCGGAAATTTCAACGCCCATGCGGTAGCTTATCCGCACATCGACTGGATCAGTTTCGCCGATCGTTTTTGTGCGAGATATCTTGGATTACAGCGGCAACGATACACCACCCAGATCGAGCATTACGACCATTTTGCCGCACATTTTGACGGACTCCGCAGGATCAATACCATTCTGATCGACCTGTGCCGCGATCTGTGGACCTACATATCGATGGAATACTTCCGTCAGCGTACAAAGGCAGGCGAGGTGGGGTCCTCCGCGATGCCGCACAAGGTCAATCCGATAGATTTCGAAAATGCAGAGGGCAACCTGGGGATCGCCAATGCCCTATTCGAGCATCTCTCTGCCAAGTTGCCGATATCAAGGCTGCAAAGGGATCTGACCGACTCCACCGTGCTGAGGAATATCGGAGTACCCTTCGCCCACACCATCCTCTCTATCACGTCCATTCAAAAAGGACTTTCGAAACTCGTACTAAATGAGGAGGCCATTCGTGCAGACCTGTCAGACAATTGGGCGGTAGTGGCCGAAGCCATCCAGACGATCCTTCGCAGGGAAAAATATCCCAACCCTTACGAGGCGCTGAAGGAGCTGACCCGCGGAAAGCATGGGATCACGCAGGAGTCATTGCATGAATTCATCAACGGACTTAAAGTGAGCGCCTCTGTCAAGAAAGAACTGAAATCCGTGACCCCGTTCAATTACACTGGTTTGCTCCCTGAGTGATCCATCCCGGGGAGGGATCACTTGTGGATCTCGGAGGTGAAATGGAAAGTAATGTCCGGGTTGTTGTTCATTTCAGTGTTCAGGTACCACTCGCTTTGGGCCAGGTACACAAGGTGGCCGTCTTTGTCGCTGACCACATTTGATGTTTTGAAACGGGTAAAATCTTCCAGCTTGCGCTGATCTTCGGAAGTGATCCAGCAGGCCTTGTAGAAAGGCAAGGCGTTGAACTGGACAGAAGCGCCATATTCCTGCAGCAGACGATATTGAATGACTTCGAACTGCAGTTCACCCACGCAACCGATGATCTTCCGGTTGCCATTATGTTGCGTAAACAATTGAGCCACACCTTCATCTGTCAGTTGATTCAAGCCCTTCTCGAGCTGCTTGGTCTTCATGGGGTCCTTATTGACGACCTCCTTGAATATCTCCGGTGAAAAGCTTGGGATGCCGGTGAAGAAGAAGTCCTCCCCTTCCGTCAGGGTATCTCCGATCTTGAAATTACCGGTGTCGAACAATCCCACCACATCCCCCGGAAAGGCTTCCTGGATCACATCTTTCTCCCGGGCCAGGAAGCTGTAGGGGTTGCTGAATCTGACATCCTTATCGAGACGGACATGGTGATAGAATTTATTCCTTTCAAATCTGCCTGAGCAGACCCTCAGGAACGCGATGCGGTCGCGATGTTTGGGGTCGAGGTTTGCATGGATCTTGAAGATGAATCCGCTGAACTTGTCTTCCTGCACATCGATGTCGCGCAGGGTGGTCTCCCGGCTCCGTGGCCGGGGAGCAATTTCGATGAAGGTATCCAGCAGTTCCTTCACCCCGAAGTTGTTGATGGCACTGCCAAAGAACACGGGAGCGGTCCGTCCGTCGAGATATGGTTCGGGATCGAAATGACCATACACCCCATCAATGAGTTCTGCATCCTCTGCCAGTTGTCCAGCGTCTTTTTCACCGACCAGCGACGCCAGCCGTGGATCCTCCAGGTCTTCAATGGGTACGATATCGTCCTCTGTCGCCTTCTGGTTAGGATGGAATATGAGCAGGCTTTTTCGATAGAGATTATACACGCCCTTGAAATCCTTGCCCATGTTGATGGGCCATGAGAGCGGATGGAGGTGAATGCGCAGTTCCTTTTCGATCTCGTCGAGGAGATCGAAAGGGGGTTTACCGTCGCGATCCAGTTTGTTGATGAATACGATCACGGGCGTATCGCGCATCCGGCAGACCTCCATGAGTTTACGGGTCTGCTCCTCAACCCCCTTGACGGAATCGACCACGAGGATGACACTGTCCACTGCCGTGAGGGTGCGATAGGTATCTTCTGCGAAATCCTTGTGACCGGGGGTATCGAGCAGGTTGATCAGTACCCCGCGGTATTCGAAACTCATCACAGAGGTGGCCACGGAGATGCCCCGCTGACGTTCGATCTCCATGAAATCGCTGGTCGCGTGTTTCTTGATCTTATTGCTCTTGACCGCTCCGGCGGTCTGGATGGCTCCGCCAAAGAGCAGGAATTTTTCCGTCAGCGTCGTCTTACCGGCATCGGGGTGCGAAATGATGGCGAAGGTTCGCCGCTTCTGGATTTCAGTATCAAATTTCATGGGATGGGCTGCCCGGCGACCATTGTCGAAGGGTTGTAAAGGTACGATTTGTCCGGAGAAC
>CANHUK010000211.1 GCA_947463755.1 Chitinophagaceae bacterium | reverse complement strand
CGTCAGAGGACGCGGCAGTACCAGGAGGAGAGCAAGCGCAGGCTGCTCGCCGCATCGATCACCAACATGGATGAATTCCTGGATTCGCTGGACATGCGCGGTCGGATCGGGCCATTCTCGGAGGTCGATGTGGAAAGGATCTCCCAACTCTCGCTTCGATCGAACCAATTCAACCTGCGCACGATCCGTTACAATACAGCCGAGATCCGGGAGATCATGCAGGACCCGGCCTGCGAGACCTTCAGCGTCGAACTGTCCGATAAGTTCGGCCATTACGGGCTGATCAGCATCGTGATCATCCGGATCCGCGAAGATGACCGGGCCGAGATCGATACCTGGATCATGTCGTGCCGCGTGCTGAAGCGGACAGTGGAGCATTTCCTGATGAACCACATCGCGGAACGGCTCCGGCACCGTGGCGTGCAGCTGCTCACCGGTGAATACCTCCCCACCGAGAAGAATGGACTGGTGCGGGAACTGCTGCCATCGCTTGGATTCGAACCCATTGGAGAAAATACTTACGGATGCGACCTGACATCGTATCCTCCGCTGAACACAAACATTCAAAGAAATGACCATCAACATCAATGACCTGTTGCCCCTCTTCCGGGAAACCCTGGAAGACGATTCGATCCGGCTGGAGCCCGCATTTACCGCGTCCGACGTACCCGGATGGGATTCGCTGAATCACATCTATCTCGTGGTAGCCATCGAGAAGCGATTCAGCATCAAATTCACCACCATGGAGATCCAGGGATGGAAGTGTGTGGGAGATATTGTTGACGATATCAACCGCAAACTATTGACTCGTTGAAAAATCAGTCTTTTATTTGAGCCCGATGATGCACTTGATGCATACTCCCCATTGATCCCGTGTAATAACCTAAAAATCCAGCAGGCCGACAAAAGACCCGTCACGGGCATCGACGAGCGATGCCCGAATCATCAGAAATCACCTGCAAGATGCTTTTCAACTCCGCATCCTTTCTAATTTTTCTGCCAGTTGTTTTTGTGCTGTACTGGTTTGTGTGTGGCCGGAATGTCCGGAGTCAGAACCTGTTGTTGCTGGCCTCAAGTTATGTCTTCTATGGCTGGTGGGACTGGCGCTTCCTGTTCCTGCTGATCTTTTCGACAGGCCTCGACTATTTCACCGGGCTGAAGATCCAGGATGCACAGGATCCGCGCTGGAAACGCATCTGGTTGTGGATCAGCGTATCTGCCAACCTCGGATTCCTTGGGTTCTTCAAGTATTTCAACTTTTTCGTAGACTCTGCCATCCGGCTGCTCGAGACCCTGGGCATGCAGGCCAACCCGTGGTCGCTCAAGATCCTGCTGCCGGTGGGCATCTCATTCTACACCTTCCATGGCCTGTCGTATGTGATCGATATCTACTATGGCCGGATCACCCCCACCCGCAACCGGACAGATTACAGTCTGTTCGTGAGTTACTTTCCGCTGCTGGTGGCTGGCCCGATCGAACGCGCCACGCACCTGTTGCCGCAACTGGAAAAACCCAGGACCTTTGACGACAAACTGGCGATCGACGGATTGAGACTGGCCCTTTGGGGATTCTTCAAGAAACTGGTCATTGCGGACACCATGGCCGTCGAAGTGGATCGCATCTTCGGCGGATATGAACAATATGGCGGAGGAAATCTGATCCTGGGGGCCGTGTATTTCGCGATCCAGGTCTATGGCGATTTCAGCGGCTATACAGACATCGCCCGGGGTATATCCAGGCTTTTCGGCATCGAGCTGCTGCTGAATTTCAAGTTCCCCTACCTGAGCCGGTCCATCCCGGAATTCTGGGGACGCTGGCACATCAGTCTCTCATCCTGGCTGAACGACTATGTCTTTACACCGGTGGCCCTGCAGTTGAGAGACCGCGGCCGCAACGGGATGTTCATTGCGGTCATGACAACCTTCCTTGTTTCCGGCCTCTGGCACGGCGCCGCCTGGCATTTCGTTGCCTGGGGCGGTTTGCACGGACTGCTCTACCTGCCGTATATCTACCGGAAAAGCGGACTGAAGGGACTGGTCCCGCGGAAGGAGGTGCCGCTGCGGCTCCGGGACATACCATCCATCCTGCTTACTTTTATGCTCGTTTGTGTCGGATACATACTCTTCAGGGCACAAGACATGGAAGTGGCAGTGAAATACCTCGGCGGCATCCTGTCGAGCCCGCTGTCTTTCGATGCCTATTTCCTCAAATCCAGCTTCAACATCTTCATTCCCCTAACGTTCATCATCGACCTTGTCCACCGGAAAGGATATCTGACAGGCCGCTACAGCACCTGGTTCCTGGTAACGGAGTTTTCCATCCTCACCGCGCTGATCCTGGCCCTGGGCAATTTTGGAAGCGTCGAATTCATTTATTTTCAATTCTGATCCTTCATGCGCATATTCGTCAGGAAGTTGTTGTTCGTCGCCGTCGGGATCGGGATCACCCTGTCCCTGCTGGACATATGCTATACCTGGGTGATCTCTGAAACGCCCCTGCACGGGATCAGAAAAAACGAACACGTCGACTATCTGATCGCCGGAGACTCCCGCACCAATCCGCTGCTGCCGGAGTACCTCAGTCAGATCACGGGTAAAAAGGTCATCAACATCGGAGAACCCGGTTACGTACTGGATGACAACATCAAAGTGCTGAAGTATTTTTTTGAAATGGGCAACAAGGTCGACCGCGTGCTATTGCAGGTGGACTGGAAATTCGGAGCCCGGCATCCGGAGGATGTGGAGTCAAAGGAGTGGCGGTATCTTCCCAACCTGATCCGCAAGGAAGGGCTTTTGACACCGAGGATCCCTTTTGTCTTTTATGCGAAGAACAACCGCAACATCAAGCCGATGCACATCGTGAAATTCACGAAGACAGCCCTGCTGCGCCATGGGCAAACCGAACCGTTGGATACGATGTCCGTTATCAATTCTCACCGCCCTTTCCTGCACAATGAAAAGTTGCGAGAGGACTATTCCACCATGGAATTCAGGATGAAGGACATCATAGCGCTCGACACGTTCCTCAAGCGTCAGGGTGTCAGGGAGCTGATCCTCTTTAGCACACCTTATCTGCCGGAATGGATCTCCACCCAGTCAGACTCCGCATCCTATAAAAGCAAGGTGCGCGGGGCGGGCTACCGGCTGCACGATTTCTCCACGGTCTACCGGGATACCGCCTGGTTCAAGGACTATCTGCATGTGACGAATAGCAGGTACCTCGCATTTTGCCGACTCTTTGCGGCCGTCGCGATGTCGGATCCTCCCATTCCCCGTCCCTGATCAGTGCATCACTCGTACCTCAGCGCCGTGATCGGATCAAGCCGTGCGGCCTTCATGGCAGGATAGATACCGGCGACCAGCCCGACAGCTGAACAGATCAGAATACCTGCGGATATGACTTTCCAGGGGATAAAGAAAGGCGTACCCATCAGGCTGCCCACCAAGTTTCCGACACCGACGCCGAGGATGATACCGATGATCGCACCCATCAGGCTGATGATGACAGATTCATAGAGGAACTGGTTCCGGATGGCGGCCCGTTTCCCGCCGAGCGCCTTGATCAGTCCGACCTCCTTGGTACGCTCCGTCACGGCCACCAGCATGATGTTCATCAAGCCAATGGCGGCCCCTATGAGCGTAATGAATCCGATGGCGCCGGCTGCCGCAGAAATGGTCCCCAGCAGTCCGATGAAAGTTTCAGCAATGCTGTCACTTTTGTCGATATAGAAATTATTCTCGTCCGTGACCGTCAGGCCACGAATGGGTCTGAACGCCCCCTCCGCCTCCCCGATGGCCGCATCCAGGCGATTCACGTCATCGACCATGATGGCGATCGAGAATGACGAATTCTGGTTGCCGAACATCCTGCGCACATTGGTATAGGTAGACATCACCACATTATCGGCCTGCAGGAATGCGCTGGATCCCTTCTCCTTCAACACCCCGATGACGCGATACTTGTGATTGCCGACCCGGATCACGCGATCGATCGCCCGCTCCGGACGGTCGCCAAAGAACTTGCGTGCCACATCCCGGCCGATGATGCAGATCGACTGCCCGCTTTCCACGTCCACCTGGTTGAAGTTCCGGCCGACATTCAGTTCATAGCCACTCAGCCGCAGGTAGTTTTCATCCCCGCCGGTCATGGTGACGGTCGGGTTCGTCTGCTCACTGCCGTAGGTGACGATTTGGTTGCGCCCGCCGCTGTAAGCGAGACTGACGCTGGCTGGATACGCAAATCGCTGCTTGAAGGCCCGGGCCTCGTCGTAGGTGATGATGCGTCCGGCCGTGGACCTTCGATCCTTCCGGGCCGCCGAACCAGAACGCGTCGTCGTTACCTGCCTTGACGGTCTGCCGATCCGGATCTGTTTTTCCCTGTATCGTATCGTGAATGCATTGGCACCCATCGTCGAAAAACTGTCGCGCAGGCTCTCATTCATGGCCTCTATCGCCGTGATGATGCCTACAAGGGCCATGATGCCGAAGGCAATGATGGCCACGGTGATGCCCGTACGCAACTTATTCGCCCGGACAGTCCGCCAGGCCAGGGAGAAGATATCCGCGAACTTCATGGTACGAAGGTATGCAATAGGTCCGTTTCGCATTCGAACCACTATCAGAGTTCCCGACTCCCGCGTTTATCT
>CANHUK010000210.1 GCA_947463755.1 Chitinophagaceae bacterium | reverse complement strand
TTTCCCAAATCTACCAGTAGGAACTTCTGCGCTCATACGTTTACGGATGACATCTTCTGATGTAGCGCTGTCGGTTGCGATGGATTGGATGAGGCTGTCGAGGCGGCCGGTTTCGGTGAAGCCCGGCAGGACATTATTGACGGTGATGCCATAGGCCGCTACCTCATTCGATAGACTTTTTGCCCAGGATGCCACGGCGCCGCGGATGGTATTCGATACGCCGAGATTCTTCAGCGGGATCCTGACCGAGGTAGATATCACGTTGATGATGCGTCCGTAACCCGCTTCTTTCATACCGGGGAGTACTGCGGTGGCGAGCGTCTGGTTGTTGACGACATGCTGGGTGAATGCTGCGCTGAAATCTCCGGATTTTGCTGCCGTGATCGGTCCCGGGGCCGGACCTCCGGTGTTGTTGATGAGTATGTGCACGGGGCCCTGGCTGAGGACGGAGCTGATGGCGTTACCCACTTCCGCCGGATCGGAGAAGTCCGCCACCCAAAACGAGTGGCTTTGTCCAGCCTGACGGGGGAGTTCGCGTGCACAGGCTTCGAGACGCGTACCGTCTCTTGCCATGAGGATGCAATCGGCGCCCAAGAGCGCCAGTTCGCGGGCGATGCCCAGGCCAATACCCTGGGTGCTGCCGCAGATCACGGCCCTTCGGCCGTTTAGAGAGAGGTCCATGGGGGAATCGTTTAGGTTACAGTACGACGGAGATCACTGGTCGGCGATATCTTCGCGGATCCGGTCGGAGACTTCTACCAGTACCTTGTCGATCCGGTGGCCGTCCATGTCCACGATCTCGATCCTGAATTCCTTCCAGGTGAGGTGATCCCCGGTGGTGGGGATCCTTTCCAGAAGGTGGAGGATGAATCCGGCGAGTGTGTCGAAATCCTGTTCGCCTTCGTTCATCCATTCGGTGCGTTCGAATTTGGATAAGAAGTCATAGAACGGGATCTGAGCGTCCACCAGGTAGCTTCCATCTTCTCGTTCCCTGATCTCATAGTCCTGGGCGTCCAGCTGTGGCATCTCCCCAACGATCGCTTCGAGTATATCGTTGAGGGTGATGAGTCCGAGCAGGGTACCATATTCGTCGACTACAAAGCAGGTGTGGATCTTGGTCTGCTTGAAGCGCTCCAGCAGCTGGTAGGGCGTATTGTTTTCCGGCACAAAGAGCGCGGGTTTCATGCATTCCCCGAAGGGTTTGTCGTCCGGTGTCACATACATATCCTTGATCGATATGATGCCCCGGATGTGGTCGATCCCGCCTTCGCAGATGGGATAAACGGAGTGGGGTTCGCGCATGATCTTCTCTTTGATCGTATCCTCTGTGTCGTTGACTTCGAACCAGATGATATCGCTCCGGTGTGTCATGAGGGAGGTGATGTTGCGGTCGCCGAGGTGGAATACCCGTTCGATGATCTCCTGTTCGGTCTCTTCTATGGCGCCCTGTTCGGTGCCTTCGCTGATGATGGCCTTAATTTCCTCTTCCGTGACGTGGTTATCGGATCCCTTGATGTTCAGGAGTCGGAGCAAGAGGCCTGTTGTCTTGTTGAGGAGCCATACGAACGGCCAGGTAAGGGTGATGAACAGTCGCATTGGAGCGGCCACCCATTTGGCGATCGATTCGGGTGCGTTGAGGCCCAGGCGTTTCGGGAGCAGTTCTCCCAGAATGAGGGAGAGGAAGGTGAGCAGGACCACAACGATGGCGGTGGCTGTAGGTACGGCATACGGTTTGATGGCCGGCATACCCTCCAGCAATCCCACAACGTCACCAACGATCTTATCGCCGGAATAGATACCGGTGAGGATACCGATCAGGGTGATGCCGATCTGGACGGTGGACAGAAAGGTGTCCGGATGGCTGGCCAGTTTAAAGGCGGCTTTTGCGCGAATGTCTCCGCGGTTTGCCTGTCCTTCGAGACGGGCTTTTCTGGCCGATACCAGGGCGATCTCGGCCATCGAGAAGAATCCGTTGAGGAGGATCAGTCCGATGATGATGAGTATCTCGTTCATGGATAAAGTTTGGACGTGCCTGACCTTTTCTTGAAGTAAACAGCCCCCAGCCAGCCGCAGAGTGCCCCGAACAGGGCGCCGGCGATGACATCGGAAGGATAGTGTACCCCAACGTAAACCTGGGCGTATGCAACGGATGCCGCCCATGGGAATACCAACCACCAACCTCGTCCCAGGTGGCGAAGGGTCAGGTATATGAATGTCGCCAGTGTAAAGTGGTTGCTGGCGTGGGATGAGATGAAGCTGCCATTGGCGCCGCAGTATCGGGCCAAAAAGCGGATATGTTGAGACATGATGACGTCTCGGCAGGGTCTGGGTCTTCCGAAATACTCTTTGATGATATGGCTGCTGATGTAATCGGATGTACTCACCAGCGCAAGGGCCGTGACGAACCACCAAAAGCCCTGACGGCCGAAATTGATCATCATGAACAGGCCCAGGAAGAGGTAGAAAGGGGCATGCACCAGGGATTCCCGCAGGATCAGCGAAGCCCCGTCGAGGATGGGATGTTGCAGTTCCTGGTTGACCAGTAACAGCAGCCGGTAGTCGGCATGCAACAGGTCATCCAGCCAGGAAGTCCCCGGGAGGCTTTGCAACGGTATCATGATACTACAAAAATAAGGTAATTCAAAGGAAGCGAAGGGAGATCTCACAAAGCACGATCTTTAGCCAATACTTTGGTCCGGCCGGAGTAGCGGCAGAGGCTATGCGCATTGGCGATTTATGATTAAGTTTGCAGACTGAAACCGACCTTGTGGCATTGATCAAAAGCATATCCGGCATCAGGGGCACCATCGGCGGAAAGCCGGGTTCGGGCCTCACTCCGTTAGACATCGTTCGATTCACTTCTGCCTTCGGGACCTGGCTGTTGCGATCCGGCAATGGTCACAGGGTTGTGATAGGCAGGGATGGCCGCATCAGTGGTCCGGTGGTCAGCCAGCTCGTTGCGCAGACGCTGGTATCCCTCGGCATTGAAGTCGTTGACCTTGGCCTGAGCACCACTCCGACGGTCGAAATGGCCGTTGTAGCTGAATCCGCGGCCGGCGGCATCATCCTCACCGCCAGTCACAATCCCCGTGAATGGAATGCGCTGAAGCTCCTGAACGCCCGGGGTGAATTCATCAGTGGCGCGGATGGAGCCGAGGTGCTTTCGATGGCCGACCGGGAGGATTTCGCCTATGCACCGATCGACAAACTGGGCATGGTGCGACCGGGTACGGATGCCATGAAACATCATCTGGATGCGATCCTTGCGCATGACCTGGTGGACGCGGCCGCGATTGCCTCCCGGGATTTCCGTATCGTCGTCGATGCTGTGAACAGCACGGGGGCTACCTATGTGCCTACCCTGCTCAGGGCACTGGGTGTCCGTCAGGAGAACATCATCCTGCTCAACGGAGAAGTTAACGGGCAGTTTGCACATAATCCGGAGCCCCTGCCCGAGAATCTTCTACAACTTTCCTCCGATGTCGTCCGTCAACGGGCAGACATTGGCATCGCCGTTGACCCGGATGTGGACAGGCTGGTACTTGTCTGCGAAGATGGTAGCATGTTCGGAGAAGAGTACACGCTTGTGTCGGTGGCTGATTATGTGCTGTCGCACCGCAAGGGAGATACGGTCAGCAATCTGTCTTCATCCAGGGCGCTGAGGGTGGTGACCGAGCGTCATGGCGGCACCTACCACGCCAGTGCTGTCGGGGAAGTGAATGTGGTCAACCGGATGAAGGAAGTATCTGCTGTCATCGGCGGGGAGGGCAATGGAGGGATCATCGTACCTGAGCTGCACTACGGGCGCGATGCGCTGATCGGTATTGCGCTGGTCCTGAGCCAGCTGTCCCGCAGTGGAAAAACGGCGGCACAACTGAGGCGCAGTTATCCCGATTTCTTCATCAGTAAGAACAAGATCGAACTGGACCCTTCCGTCAACCTGGCCTCCGTGTTCGATAAACTTGCCGATCGCTATCGCTCACAGCCGATCAACCGCATCGACGGGCTGCGGATCGAGTTCGATAACGGGTGGGTTCACCTGCGCGCCAGCAATACCGAACCCATCATCCGCATCATCGCCGAGAGTGATCATGAGACATCCGCCGCAAATATGGCGCAGCGCTTCATCCGCGATATCAACGAGTGTTTGTAAGGATCTGCCAAACCAACGGACATGGCTACACGCATTTATCTCGATAACGCCGCCACGACCCCCCTCGATCCACGCGTGCTGGATGCGATGATGCCTTACTTCACGGAGAAATTCGGCAACCCTTCATCTATTTACTCTTACGGAAGGGAGACCAGACTCGCTGTCGAGAATGCGCGTAAGTCCGTAGCCCGGACCCTGAACGCCCATCCGGCCGAGATCTTCTTCACCAGCGGGGGCACTGAGAGCAGTAACACTGCGATCTTCGCCGCTGTCCGAGATCTGGGTTGCACTCATATAATTTCATCCCCCATTGAACATCATGCCACCCTGCATGCGGTCGAACACCTGCACAAGCGGGGTGAGGCCTCGCTGAGTTTCGTGCAGGTGCGCCCCGACGGGCATGTCGATCTGGAGGATCTCGAGCGGCTGCTTGCGGAGCGTGGAGAGAAGACCCTTGTCACCCTCATGCATGCCAACAACGAGATCGGCAACATA
>CANHUK010000209.1 GCA_947463755.1 Chitinophagaceae bacterium | reverse complement strand
GTGAAGCGGCCCTTGAAGTTCTGATTCTTGTCGTAGCGACCGGAGAGGGTGATCTTCAGCTTTTCATCCAGGAAAGGCTTGGTGGCCTGGATATAGGCACCATATTCATTGATGCTGATCGGGGATGTAGAATCCGCAAACAGCGTACCCTGGGAGTTCAGCGTGAAGCGGCGGAAGTTACCGCCCACCACGATTTCGGCGAAGTCGCCGGTGAGGTGGCTGAGGTTGTACTGACCTTCTACCGCGTAGAGGTCTGAGCGATCCACGAACAGACCACCACCCTTGGAGATCGGGCGCGTGCGGACAGAGTCGAAAATGCGGTTGAAGCGGTCACTGCCAGCGGCAGGACGGCCAACATCTGCCACATTGCGGGCAGCAGCGTGGGCATTGGCGTCATTGAGGCCGTTCAGTTTGGCGGCGAGATAAGCCTGACCATATTCGGTGTACCACTGGGTGGAATTCTTCCAGCCTTCATTGAAGAGGCGAGCCGTTACGGTAGAGTTGTAGGACTGACCCGAGTTTTCCTGGGTGGTGTAGGCCCTAAGATTCCAGTTGCGGTGGTTCAGTTCCACCTTGTACTGACCCATTTTCAGGTCACGGAGCGAATAGCGTTCGCTGCCTGTGTACACCGTGTTACCGCTACCCCAGAAACCAGCCACAATGGCCTCCAGGCTGTTGGTGATCTTGTAGTGCATGGCACCGCTGATCTTGTAGTTGATCGTGTTGGGATCCACGGTTTCGCGCTCAGTGTAACCTGTGCGGGAAACGTTGATGGGCTGGCTCGTCAGTGTTGAGATGTAGGGGGCGAGGAAGGGAGCTGCACCGGCCACGCCAGTGAGCACCTGACGGATGTCGATCGTGGTTTCGTCGCCATAGGTGTTGACACCATCGTAGTTCGGGTCTGTGGCCCTGTCGCCGGGGATCAGATTATCCGTGATCCGGTTGGTGCGGTTTACGTTGCGGTAGTCAGCCGCCAGCCAGTCTTTTGCCTGGATAAGTTCGGTGTTGATCTTAAAGGCGAACTTATCTCCGATCTTCTTGGCGTAGCGAACATTCCAGTTGTGGAAGCCCGCCGTGTTGCGGTAGCGCTTGTCGGTATGCATCAGGCCTTCCTTCACCTGGAAGGAAAGTCCCTGATATTTGAACGGGCTTTTGCTGTTGATCAGCAGGGTACCATTCATACCGCCCGGTCCGTAGAGTGCGGAGGATGCACCTTGAAGCAATTCCATGTTATCCACGTCGAGTTCCGTCAGGCCGACGATGGATCCAACAGAGAAGTTCAAACCAGGTGCCTGGTTGTCCATTCCGTCTACGATCTGATTGAAGCGAAGGTTACCGCTACCAGCGAAGCCGCGGGTGGTCACCGTTTTGAAGGTAAGACTCGAGGCCACCATATCGATGCCCTTGAGGTTCGTCACCAGGTCGTAGTAGTTTGCGGCAGGCGCATTCTTCAGGGCCGTGCCGGAAACGCGCTCAATGGACACGGGCGATTCGAGGATGCGGGTCGGGAGACGTGTGGCAGAAACTACCACCTCGTCGCCCAGGGATGTGCTGGGAGAAAGGGAGATGGCTTCCATCGCTCCGGCTGCGTTGACCTGCATTTCCTTCATGCCATAGCCAATGGATGTGAAGACCACAGTAACGGGGAACTTTGCGGAGGCGGGTACCGGCAGGCGGAAATTTCCGTTCTCATCGGTGAAGGTTCCGGCGTTGGTTCCCTTGATGCCGACGGAGACCGCACTGGCCGCTTCCTTGGACAATGCGTTCTTAACGGTGCCCGTAATAACCTGGCCCTGAGCAGAGAGCAGGGCCGGGAGGACCATAAGCATGATAACAGCGTAGGTCGCTATTCGTTTCATAAGCAGTCGATTTTGATTCAAATTTTGGACAAAATACTGTAAGTGTCTATCTTCTTGAAATATTTTTTAATAGCGGCGAAGGTATGACGGGGATTGCATGAAGTCACAGATATTTGCAAATCCATCAAAAAAAACGTTTCAGGAGGTCCTCATGAACTTATCTACACTACCCGGTCAGACGGGCTTCTACAGAGGAAAGGTACGGGATGTCCATTACATAGGAACTGATTGGCTTGTCATGGTGGCGAGCGACCGGATCTCCGCTTTCGATGTCATTCTCCCCCGGCCGATCCCATTCAAAGGTCAAATACTTAACCAAATTGCCGCCCATATGTTGCGTGCAACAGCGGAAATTTGTCCAAATTGGTTGTCTGACGTACCCGCTCCGAACGTTTCGGTAGGCAAAAGATGCCAGCCGTTCCGTATTGAAATGGTCGTACGGGGCAACCTGGTGGGCCACGCATGGCGTACTTACCGCTCGGGCGAGCGAACCCTCTGCGGCGCCCGGATGCCGGATGGGATGAAGGAGAATGACTTCTTCCCTGAGCCGATCCTGACCCCGTCCACCAAGGCGGAAGCCGGCCACGACGAAGACATCACGCCTGATGAGATCATCGCCCGGGGACTGGCCACCCGCGAGCAATGGGATGAACTCGCCGGCCTGACCCTTCGCCTGTTCCGCAAGGGATGCGAACTGGCGAAGACCCGTCAGCTCATCCTGGCAGACACGAAATATGAATTCGGATTGCTGGATGGCCGCATTTGTCTGATGGATGAGATCCATACGCCCGACTCATCTCGTTATTTCCTGGCAGAAGGCTTCGAAGAACGTCAGGCGCGTGACGAAAGGCAGTTGCAGCTGAGTAAAGAATTTGTGCGGGAATGGCTGATTTCGGAGGGCTTTATGGGGAAGGAAGGTCAAGTGGTGCCTATCATGACAGACGAATGGGTGGAGACCATCTCCGGACGCTATCGTGAGCTCTATGAGCGGGTGATCGGTGAACCCTTCAGGCCCGAGCCATTATCTGATGAGGAGACCCTCCGCCGGATCGTCAGCAGCCTGGAACGCCTGGGGGCGATCTGAATCAGGACGGAACAATAACCTACCCTCAGGGATCCCTGCGTGACAGATCTTTCATTCTCGCCCTGGATTTATTAAAAATATTGTGCGGACGCCGGGCTCCCTTTCGAAGCAGCGCCTGTTCCGCTTCCGGGAGTCTGTGTGCTTCGCGGCAATCGTTGCTGCAGCAGCCTTCCAGTTCACGGGCGCATTGTTCGCATTGGATAAACAGCAGGTGACAGCCTTTATAGGCGCAGTTGACATGCGTATCCGCAGACTTGCCGCAAATATGGCAGTGGGCGATCACGTCGTCGCTGATCCTTTCCCCCAGTCGTTCGTCGAATACGAAATTCTTTCCGATGAATTTGTTCTCCAGGCCGTTCTCCCTGACCTGCCGCACGTAATTGATGATGCCCCCTTCCAGGTGAAAAACATTACTGAAACCGTTGTGCAGCATCCAGGCACTGGCTTTCTCGCAACGGATACCGCCAGTGCAGTACATGATGATATTGCGATCCTTCCGGTCACCCAGCATATCAACCGCCATGGGCAACTGTTCGCGGAACGTATCGCTCGGGATCTCGATGGCATCCCTGAAATGGCCCACTTCAAACTCGTAATGGTTTCGCATGTCGATCACCAGGGTGTCTGGATCCTGCGTCAGGCGGTTGAATCCCCCGGCATCGACATATCTCCCTTTCCGGCGCATGTCGAAATCAGGATCCCCGATGCCATCGGCCACGATGCGTGGCCTCACTTTGATGTCCAATACATAAAAAGAGACCTTGCGGTCGTCCACGGCCATGTTCAATCGGAGCCCGTCAAAACCGGGATAGGCATATAACAGGCTTCTGAATGCGTCGAGGTGGTTGGTAGGAACGCTGATCTGAGCGTTGACCCCCTCCTCTGCCATGTAGATCCTGCCCAGCACCCCCAGCTCAGACATGCGGGCATACCAATCATCCCGCTGGGTGACGGGGTCGGCGATCGGTGTGTAGAGATAGAACGAGATCGTGGTGCGCGGAGTGGGGTCGGCCTCGATCCGCTGTTTCAGTTCCGTTCTGGAAATTCGGTTATGCAGGAAGGGCATGTGGAATGACTTGCGAAATACAAAGGTAGGCAATCCGCGGAGTTTGAACACAGACCGTCGTCAGGAGGTGCCCGGTCAGTTATCCGACAGCAGCGCATTGAGGATGCGCACGCCGATGCGTATGCCGGAAGTACCCGGCCGATCGGCATACCACGACCTGACCCAATCCACCCGCATGGAATTGAGGATGTTATCGACACCCAGGAAGGCTTCCATGTATCGATCTGAAGGCGACCTGTAGAGGATGTTCGAACCCCAGAGCAGACGCAGGTCGAGCCGCTGAACGAGCGGGATCCTGTTGGTGACCCCACCCAGCAATTCGTGCTGGAGATGCATCAGCGCATAGCGCCCTCTGTCCTGGGCAAGCGTATAGTATGGTGCCAGCTGGAAGGTGTTCAGATATGTCTGTGCCGTAATGAGCTGGTTGCCGTTGAAATGCTGGAGGTCCGGAAGTTCAACCTTCCGGGCGAAGCCGAAGCCGCCCGCAGCGACACGATAACTGAGCCTGCCGGCCCTTCCGAGGTTGATATTATCTGTCAGCGATAGTTTCCAGCGGTCGAAATCCACATCGCTGCCGAAGAACCCCTGAATGCCCCGGACATAATCGAGGGTGATCAACGGATAGCGGGAGGAGCGTTCCTCCCG
>CANHUK010000208.1 GCA_947463755.1 Chitinophagaceae bacterium | reverse complement strand
ATGAATTCAACCGGATGGCGGACCTCCTGGAGTCGAACGACATCGACCTGCTCGTGGTGGATGACTCTCCGGTTCCACCCACTCCGGACGCGATCTTCCCCAACAACTGGGTGTCATTTCATTCAAATGGAACGGCGATCCTTTATCCCATGTTCGCGCCCAGCCGGCGACGCGAAAGGAAATCCGGTGTGCTGGAGCGGGTAAGGGAGGTGTTCAAGATCCGTCACATCCTCAACCTATCCGACTACGAAAAACAGGATATGTTCCTGGAGGGCACCGGCAGCATGGTGCTCGACCGGGTCAATCACGTGGCCTATGCATGCCTGTCCAGACGCACCAACCGAAAGGTGCTGGATGAATTTTGCAGAAAAATGTCTTACAAACCGGTGGTTTTCGAGGCATCGGATCATTTCGGACAGCCCATCTACCACACAAATGTGATGATGTCGGTCGGGGATAAATTCGCTGTGATCTGTATGGACAGCATACGGAAGGAACAGGAACGTGAAATGGTGCGCAAGGAGCTGACCAAGGTTCAAAAGGAGATCATCGAGATCGACGAACGCCAGATGGCAGGATTTGCAGGCAACATCCTGCAGGTGCGCAACCGAAAGGGAGACAGGTTCATCATCATGTCATCCTCCGCCCATGCCGCATTTCGTACTGAGCAACTTGCGGCGCTGTCCAGACACGGCAAGATCCTGCATTCGGACATTCCAACCATCGAGATCAATGGCGGCGGCAGCGCCCGCTGTATGATCGCGGAGATCTTCCTGCCCGGCTATTGACCACCTGATGACCGGTCGCCCAGGGTTAGCCAGAGTCCTTCTTCAAAGGAAACCGGCTGATACCCGAGGTCCCTGCGTGCCTTGTCGATGATGAAGCCTGTCCTCAGCGGACGCCGGGCCGGCTGCGTAAAAGAGTCCGCGGTCACCCGGGTCATTAATGAGTCGTCCATGCCCAGAAACCGGGCTGTCCTGACCGCCATCTCATAGGGCGTGAGGGCATCCGCGCCTGAAATATGCCAAATCCCCCCGGCATTGCTTTCAGCCACTAATAGCGTCCCCCTGGCCAGATCCCCCGCCCATGTGGGGGTACGTACCTGGTCATCCACAACCCTGATCTTTCTTCCGGCCGCCAAATTATCCCGCACCCAGGTCATGATATTGGAACGCGCCTGATGGTCAGATCTGCCGTACACCAGCACTGTCCGTACAATGCTCCATGCCAGACCGGATGCCGCCACAGCCCGCTCAGCAGCCAGCTTGCTGCTTCCGTAAAAATTGACGGGCCCGGGAAGATCTGATTCAAGATAGGGTCCGCTCTCCCCGTCGAACACAAAATCCGTAGAAACATACGTGAAGGCCGCTCCGGCCGCACTGGCTGCATGCAGCAGAAACCGGGTTGCGGTCACATTCACAGACCAGCAACCAATTGGATCCCGTTCGCAGTCATCCGCCTGCGTGATGGCCGCAGCATGTATGATCCTGACCGGTCGATACCGGCCCACAAAATCCCAAACTGCCTTGCCATCGGTGATATCCAGCGAATGGTAGACCACCCGGTCGTCGAACCAACCAGCCGGCAGACGACAGGGACCCCTGCCCGTCGCCAACACCCGGTACCCCCGCTCCCGAAGGTGAGGAATCAGAAATCCCCCCAGCAGCCCGTTGCTGCCCGTTATCATGAAGTCCCACATCAGCATCAAATTTCAGTGAAATTTCATCCATCTATCCATTTCTCGACCCAGAATGCAAAAAACCAATGTATCTTCAGGCGTCGAAAGCAAAACAATATGTACTTTTGACGCAATCGAAAGGTGATCCCTTCAACGATTTAGCCTGCTGCAAAATTCTGATTGATCGTGACCAGACACGGAATACCCCCGAAAGTAACCAAAATAGGCGTGTTGACCTCCGGCGGAGATTCGCCCGGCATGAACGCCTGTGTGAGAGCCGTTGTGAGAACGGGCCTGTATCATAACCTGGAAGTCTTTGGAATAGTGCGCGGATATGCCGGCATGATCGAAGACGATATCCAGCCGATGAATTCCCGAAGTGTGGCGAATATCATCCAGCGGGGTGGGACGATCCTGAAGACAGCAAGGTCCAAAGAGTTCAGAACACCTGAGGGCCGTAAAAAGGCCTATGCCAACCTGCGCAAGCGCGGGATCGACGGCCTGGTGGTGATCGGAGGCGACGGATCCTTCAATGGTGCCCAGGTGTTTTCCAACGAATTTGATATCCCCTGCATCGGTATTCCGGGAACCATCGACAAGGACATTGCCGGAACGGATTTCACGATCGGCTTTGACACGGCTGTGAATACGGCCGTCGAGGCGATCGACAAGATCCGGGACACGGCCGATGCGCACGACCGCTTGTTCATCATCGAGGTCATGGGCCGTGATGCCGGATACATTGCCCTGCACAGCGGCATCAGCACCGGTGCGGAACACATTCTGATCCCTGAGCGCAAGACCGACATCGAAGCCATGCTCAGGTCGCTCGAGGAGAAGGAAAAGCGTCAGAAACTGGTGAACCTGGTGGTGGTCGCTGAAGGCGACGATTTCGGCGGCGGAAATGAAGTGTCCAAGATCATACGGGAAAGACTCCCCAATGCGGATGTGCGGGTCTGCATCCTGGGACATATACAGCGGGGTGGTGCGCCCACCTGCCTCGACCGGGTGATCGCCAGCCGCATGGGCTACTCCGCCGTTGAATGCCTCATCGAAGGTCGCCACAATGTGATGGTGGGGATCGTAAACAACCGCATGCACTACACACCGCTCGACAAAGCGGTCAAGGCTACACAGAAGATCAGTGAGGAATGGCTGAAGATCGTCAAGATCCTGGCCAGCTGAACCATTTATTTCGAACCATTTATTTCTTTTTTCGCAAACCCAACAAACATGAGCAAGAACATTACGAAATATTTCCACCCCCAGATGGATAACAAGGCCGGCATCGAGCATCACGTGCATCGCACCAAGATCGTAGCCACCGTAGGCCCGGCCTGCGATTCCTACGAGCAACTGCTGGGATTGGTGAAGGCCGGCGTCAATGTCTTCCGACTGAATTTCTCACACGGCAGCCATGAAGACAAGGCCAGGATCATCGACCATATCCGGAAGATCAACTCGACCGAACCCTACAATATCGCCATCCTCGGAGATCTGCAGGGCCCTAAACTCCGCGTCGGTGAAATCAAGGATAACGCACTGGAAGTCAAGGCCGGAGACATCCTTACCTTCACCAATGAAAAGGTGGTGGGAACCCTCGAACGCATCTATGTCTCCTACCCCAATCTGGCCGGTGATGTCAAGATCGGTAACACCATCATGATCGATGACGGAAAGATCGAGGTAATCGTCCGCGAAGTCACCAAAGAAGGAGACGTAAAGGTGGAGGTCAAACTGGGCGGTATCCTGTCGTCTAAAAAAGGCATCAACCTGCCTGACACGAAGATCTCTCTGCCCGCCCTGACGGACAAGGACCTGGTAGATCTGGACTTCATCATCGACCAGAGACTCGAATGGGTGGCGCTCTCCTTCGTACGCAGCGTGAAGGACATTGTTATCATCAAAAGCAAGCTGCAGGAGCGCAAGAGCATGACCAAGGTCATCGCCAAGATCGAAAAGCCCGAGGCACTCACCAATATCCGCGAGATCATTCTGGAATCCGACGGCATCATGATCGCCCGGGGCGACCTGGGTGTCGAAATGCCCGTCGAGCAGGTGCCGCTGATCCAAAAGCAGATCATTCGTAAATGTCTGCACCGTGCAAAGCCTGTCATCGTGGCGACACAGATGATGGAGAGCATGATCGAACGCACGAAGCCCAACCGCAGCGAGAGTTCCGACGTCGCGAACGCCGTATTGGAAGGAGCAGACGCCGTCATGCTCAGCGGCGAAACGGCCACCGGAAACCATCCTGCCCTGGTCGTGGAAACGATGAAGAAGATCATCCTGGAAGTAGAGCGCAACGAATACCGATATAATCGGGAAGAGGACCTCAAGCCTCTCCCCCACTCCCCGACCTTCATTAGCGACGCCGTGTGTTACAATGCCTGTAAACTCGCGGAAGATACGGAAGCGGAAGCACTGATCGGCATGACCCAGAGCGGGTACACGGCCTTCATGCTCAGCAGCTACAGACCGAAATCTTTGCTCTATATTTTCACGAAGGAACGTACGCTGGTCAATCAGCTCTCACTCAGCTGGGGCGTCCGTGCCTTTTTCTACGAAGAGGAAGATAGCATCGATGATATCGTGGCCGACCAGATCTCGATCCTGAAACACAGGGGCTTCCTCAAGTCTGGCAACATCGTGGTCAATACGGGCAGCATCCCCGTCGAACTCCACCTGCCGACCAATATGACCAAGATCAGCAAGGTGATCTGATCCTCCGGACAGCGATCATCCAACATGAACGAAATGGCCTGTCACAGCGGGATCCCTGCCTGCGACAGGCCATTCGCATAAAGGCACTCTGCACCAGTTGAACCGTATCTTTGAGACAGATCGGTTGCATTCATCATCAACTCCAGACTCATGAACATTCCTGTCTTCATAGTCGATGCTTTTTCGAACGGCCCTTTCACCGGTAATCCGGCCGCCGTTTGTCCGTTGCAGGAATGGCTGCCGGACGCTGTCATGCAATCCATTGCCACTGAACACAATCTTTCGGAAACGGCCT
>CANHUK010000207.1 GCA_947463755.1 Chitinophagaceae bacterium | reverse complement strand
GTACACAGGAAGTCAACCGCATCCTGGGGGTAGCCAACAAGACGCTCGACATGCAGAAACGCAAACGCAGTGATGTCATCCGTGCCATCAACCGGAAATATCAATTGGTGTTTCCGGAGCGGACCGGTGAATTCATCATAAAGGAGCGGAGTGAGCAGGATGGACGGCAGTCCGAGTATCGGATCAATCCCACAGAGATCCCTCAGGTCAGGGATCACTTGCCGCGTCGTTGACCGAGATCAAAATCGGTTCTTCCACATCATACTTTCGACCGGCCGGTTGGCCTGACCGCTGTATTTGGCGTTTTGCTTTCGGTTGTATTTGACTTCGATCTCCCCATCCACCGGAAAATAAATGAGCTGACCGATGGGCATGCCGTGATAGATCCTTACCGGCTGCTTCACCGAGATCTCCAGCGTCCAGTGCCCGCAGAATCCAACATCCCCTTTCCCCGCTGTGGCATGGATATCGATGCCCAGCCGGCCCGTTGATGACTTCCCTTCAAGAAACGGCACATGTTCGTGGGTTTCGGTGTATTCTTCGGTCACACCGAGATAAAAGAGATCGGGATACAGCACATATCCGTCTTCAGGAATTTCGAAATGGCGGATGGTATTGTGCTTGCGGGCATCCAGCAGGTGTTCCTCGTAAGTGGCGAGGTATTTTCCGAGGTGTACGTCGTACGAATTGCTGCCCAGGCAGGATCGATCATACGGCTGTATTAGGATGGTGCCCTTGCCCATCTCTTCCAGTATGCGTTTGTCTGAAAGGATCATAAATATGCGTCTTCAATAAAATTCGACAAGATAAACCGAAATTGCGAATTGAAACACATGCCCATCCATTATCATACTTCATGGCCTGATGGCAACACCACGCTCATGGTCTGGCGGATAGTTGAATCCGAAGACTGGTTCATGGAGCGGATTCCGGATGCTTTATCTCTTGCGCATCCCCGTCGTCGTTTGCATCACCTGGCAGGAAGGTTCCTGCTCTCGCAGGCAGATCCTGCTTTCCCGTATGCCGCCCTTCGGCTTACGGAGCATGGCCGGCCATTTCTGGAGGACGGGAGCCGTCATTTTTCCATCACCCACAGCGCCGATATGGCGGCCGTCATCATCAGTCAGGACCTTGGGGTGGGGGTGGACCTCGAATTCATTTCTCCACGGGTGTTGAAGGTGGCGCCCAGGTTCCTCGGCATTTCGGAACGTGCCTGGCTGGCTGAGGCCGGACTGGCCGACCCGGTCTCCGGTCGACCTGAAGGCCACCTGGCGGTCGAGATCTGCACGCTGATGTGGAGTGCCAAGGAGGCCGCTTACAAGTGGCTAGGCATTCCCGGGCTTGATTTCGCCGCCTGTTTGGAGATCGAGCCATTTACGCCGGGCGCATCAGGAGAAATGAAAACCCGATGCCGGAAGGACGGTGAGTTGTCCTTCCGGATCGGGTATCAACGTGTGGGGGAGGCTTGGCTGACCTGGATCGCAGAACCTTTGGAATTGCATCGTCCCGGGCAGCGGCTGCCTTCTGCCGGCTGAGTTTATTTCAGCGTCGCGATCAGTTTCTTGTTCAGCGTGACGTAGTCGGTATTCTTCGCGGCTGTGGCGAGATCCATGGACTTTTGCGCTGCCGCCAGTGCATCGGCTTTACGTCCAAGTTTCGCGTAGCAGTTGGCTTTCTGATGCCATACCCAATACTGGCCGGGATTCATTTCCGTGGCCTTGTCGAACCATTGTGCGGCCTTGTTCAGGTCCTTGCCACTTTCCATATAGAACATGGCTGCCTGATAATAGGGCCGGTTGTCGCGGTTCATGGCTGCGTCGATCTGGGCCATGACTTTCGCCTCCACATCCATGCGGATCGGCAGGCTGACGGCGGTCTGATCCCAGATCATCATCAGGTCGATCGAATTGTTGGAGACGTTGGAGAACATCATGCTAAAGGTCTCGATGCTGAAGGGAAGCGACTGTACGGAAGCGTTCACCCGCACCACATCCATCTCAGGCTTGTAAGCTGCAGGGCTCGTGACATCCGTCTGTTTGGTGAGGATGATGGTCCACTCGGAAGCGTTGGGGATCGTCAGCAGGCCATATTTTCCGGCAGGTACTTTTTTATCCCCGATGATCACTTCGTCGGCGAAGCTGATCGTCGTGGCTGAATTGGCTCCGGTGCGCCAGACTGCGCCGTAGGGCACCAGGTCGCCGAAGATCGTACGGCCTTTGGCATTGGGGCGAGAATAGCTCAGTTCGATGCTCGTCAGGCCGAACTCCTGTTTAACGGTTTGGCTGGTAGAAGGGGCAGGCACCTTCAGGGCCTGTGCTCCGGCCATCAGCAGCGAGCCGCAGCAGGCGGCTGTGAGGAAGAACTTCTTCATACGTGATAGGGGTTTTTGCGAAGATACTCACATTACACGTTGCCGCATACATTCATCCCCTGATCCTCAACTCGTCAGCCGATGGTCATGATGTTCGTGCGCCCCTGTCAAAACCGGGATGATACTTTCGAAGGGTTTCCATCAGGAAGGTCCTGTCAAGGTGGGTGTAGATCTCTGTGGTGGTAATGCTCTCGTGGCCCAGCATTTCCTGCACCGCCCGGAGGTCGGCTCCGCCCTCTACAAGATGTGTGGCGAAGGAATGGCGGAGCGTGTGCGGTGAGATCTCCTTCAGGATGCCGGCCGTTCTTGCCAGGTCGCGGATAATGTAGAATATCATCACCCGGGAGAGCATTCCACCTCTTCGATTCAGGAATACGATGTCTTCACAGCCATGCTGTACCCGGATGTGTGCCCTGATCTCATCGAGATAGATCCTCAGTTTCCGGATCGCCTCCGAACCTACGGGCACCATGCGCTCTTTGTCGCCCTTGCCGATCACCCTCAGGAAACCAATATCGGGGAAAAGGTTCGACCGGCGCAGGTTGATCAGTTCGCTCACCCTCAGTCCGGAACTGTACAGGACCTCTACGATCGCACGATTCCGGGTTCCTTCTGCTGTGCTGTGGTCGATGGCATCCATCAATCTGACCACCTCTTCGAAATTCAGTACATCCGGCAGCTTTCGACGTAGCCGCGGTGCTTCAAGCAGTTCGGTGGGATCGGTACGGGTGAGCTGTTCTGTACGGCAGTAGCTGAAAAAGGCGCGTAGCCCGGAGATGATCCTGGCCTGCGTCGTATCGGATAGTCCCAGTTCCGCGATGTGGCGGATGAAGGCCTGAAGTACACCCAGATCGACGGATCCGGGGTCCGCCGGAATGCCCGACAGCTGAAGGAACTGCACCAGCTTGCGTACATCGGATACGTAGGCCTCTACGGAGGGCTCTGAGAGCGCGCGCTCCAGCAGCAGGTAGGTCCGGAATCCGTTGATGGTGGCATCCCACATGATACGTAAAGTTAACCCGGGAGGCGGTGCGGCCATCCAATTTTGTGTAATTTAGGACCCGAAACACTCATTCGCCGAACATGGCCATGCCCGCCCGCCCCGTCAATCTCCGGACTTTTAGAAAAAAAGTCGCCGATCAGAAGCGCCGTATGCGCGCCTTTCTCACCAGGACCGAAAATAAGCCGCCCGCAGGCCTCGATGCCATGGTACGCGACATAGACCGGGAGGTATGGACAGCCATCGACTGCCTGAGCTGTTCGAATTGCTGCCGTAAGATGACACCTACCTTCACAGAGGCCGATGTGCGCCGTATTGCCCGACATCTGAAAATGTCTCCTCAGACATTCAGGGAGCGCTGGCTGAAACTCGACCGCAACGGCGATTGGATGAACCGCAGCCAGCCCTGCCAGTTCCTGGATACAAAGACCAACATGTGTGGTATTTATGATGTTCGTCCCCGTGATTGCGCCGGATTTCCACACCTGACCCGGCGGAAGATGACCGACTACATGGTTTGGCACCGACAGAACCTGGAATACTGCCCGGCAACGTTCCGGATGGTTGAAAAGCTCATGGAAAGAACGGCGGACCTGAAGCGATCCAGTCAGTAGAGATCTTCGATATGGTCGATCTGTGCCGGTGCATTTTCGTAGAGTCTGACGGCGATGATGTCGAACCGGATCCACCTCCATTGCGGATGTCTGCGGATGTATTCGCTCCCGGCATCGATCATTCGGTCGAGCTTCTTCCTGTCTACTTGCCGTTCCGGCAGCCCGTAACGATCTGATCGACGCGTTTTTACCTCGATGAAATGCAGCCGGCCTTCCCGCGTGGCAATGATGTCGGTTTCAAAGCGGCCCGTACGCCAGTTCCGGTGCAGGATGTCGAAACCCTGCATCTTCAGCCAGTCAGCTGCGAGTTCCTCGCCCTTGGCGCCGATGATCTTCCTGGATCGGTTTGTATTATCTCCCATCTGCCTGCCGAATGTAGATTTTTATTCCTTTTTTTGCTTTTGTTTTGACAGGTACTGAATCTAAAACGATTTAACATGTATAGTCTGACCGGTGTTGTACAGCATTACGCATGGGGTGGCAGGGATTTTCTGCCAGAATTGCTGGAAGTGCCCAGTATTTCCGTTCGTCCGTTTGCGGAATACTGGTTGGGTGTACATCCCGGTGGTCCGGCGCGTGTGTCGCTGGATCATGGTGCTCATACCGGACTGCCGGACCTGGTCCGCTCCGATGCCCGGAGATACCTGGGAGATAAAACCTTCGAAGGTTTCGGCGCGTGGCCTTTTCTCTTGAAGCTGCTGGATGTGAGGGGCATGTTGTCCATCCAGGTGCATCC
>CANHUK010000206.1 GCA_947463755.1 Chitinophagaceae bacterium | reverse complement strand
TTCTGCCATCAGCAGGAATACATCATCCTTCCCCTCCACGACAGAGAGCAGGGTCACCGGACCTTTCCGCACACTCATCTGGATCGATAACCCCTTTCCGGGCTTGCCGTGATAGACCGGTAATGGCACCAGTTGTACACGTCCCTCAGCAATGGCAAAATGCGCCGGGCCATCATGCCCAAGCAGGACGACATCATCATCAAAATCGGTCAGATAAAATTCAGAAAAGGATCCGCCTGCGCCGAAGGCTGACATGATCTTCATGGCATGCGCGTTCTTTACCTCATACTCGCCCGCCACCGGGATACCTCTGCCGGTCAACAGCGTATTGCCCGCGATCATCGATGTGACGATGTTTTCATATTCATTTCCCGGAGCGCCTTCATAATAGTAGGCGACCGCATCCAGCGCGTGTGCTTCGACCAGCTTGTCCATGGCCACCGATGTCCGTGCCGCCCGCTCCAATTCAGCGGGCTCACAATCGGATGATACATCGAATGATTCCCGGAAGGATGCGATCTTTTGTTCGATCTCCGACCGGGTGACATCATCCCGGATCTGTTTCAATGCACACATCTCCAGCATCTCCATGTGTGTACCGAATACCCCGGACAGCTTCGTCAGATCGGTGTACACATCCAGCATGCCGCCATAATAGTGCCCCAGCAGTCCGATCCGGCCTGTTCTCATGGTGCGATATACGCGAAGCGCTGCTGTCCAGTCGCCGATCTCAACCCAGACCCGTGGATCGTTCAAAAAGCCGGTGATCAAATGGAACCGAATGCCCGTCCTATTGAATACACTGGCGATCTCAGGAACCGCACATGCCTGACAGTTCTCCAGCCAGATGCCTGTCATCTTTCCCCGGTCTCCCAGTGCATTGAATGCCGCGTAGTCGATCGATGCTGCGGGTTGAATATTCAGGACGATCAATGGTACCCTCAAACCCTGAGCGATCGGAAGCACCGTAGAAGAAAGGGCATAGGTTGAGACATACAGAAATACGATATCGACGTCCTGGCGACGAAATAGATCTAAAGCCGCCTTGCTCTTTAGCGGATCATCGATCATCCCGGCATCCACCACCTCGATGCCGTTCTCTTCGATCTTGTGGCGGATGATGCTCTGATAGGATGTAAGTTTATCCAGCAGTCCGTCAAACTGCGGCCAGTATGTATTTAAGCCGATGCCAAACAGTCCGACTTTCATCTTCATTCGATCTTAGTTTTATGGTGTCGGAATTGATTTTAAAACTTCAGCACCCGCACCGGCCCAATAAGTCCCGATGGCTGTAGTGGACTCTCCGGCTTATACGGATTGACCGAACACCAGGTCTTCCGTTGTTCCTTTGGCAGTTTGCTGTCCCCGATCAGTCTGTTGACCCAGGTGTTCACCACTTCGATCTCGATGTCATTGCTGCCCTGTCGCACCCATCTTGAAATATCGAGTTGATAGGGCGCTGTCCAGACACCGCCTGCATATTGTCCGTTGACCTTCACCTTCGCCATCGCGGTGACGGATCCCAGATCGATCATTAGTTTATCACCGGATGCGTGGCTGTTCAGCGTGAAACGGTTGCTGTAGAACGCGGTCCCGGAGTAATATTTGATCCGGTCATCCTTTGACCGGGTCCAGTCCATCAGCGTATCGAAGGTCACCGGAGCTTCCGGTCCGCGTTGCATGGCATCGAAACGGACGGTCCACGGGCCTTTCAGCCCATCGACCATCGTGGGTTCAGGATCGTTAAGTTTCAGATCCACGCTGGTTGAGCCTTTCCCGGGATTTCTGAACACGATGAATACACTCTCATAAGGGGCCAGTTTAAGGGGAACAACGGTGGCTTCATTTTCTTGCCGATAGGAGGGAAGCGCTCGCCTGTCGCCCGTTGTGGCCTCCCACCGTTCCGGCTGAAGTCCCTGCACCCTGAAGGCGGGTTGAATGATCCGCGTCTCAGCGGTCTGGTTGGTGAGAAAATAAATATGCGCCTGCTTCGTGATGCGATGTCCGTAATGGATCGAAAGATCCTCAGGCACCCGGCAGTCGGGGATGAGTTTGATCAATGCGAACGCCTGTTTCATATCGAGGCCATTCATCACCATTCCTTTACCATATCGCCTCGACTTCACCTTCACACCATCCACATCCCCCCACAAATCTTTCGCCATCTGCTTCACCTGCCGGTCTGCATTCGGTTGATCCTGCAGGCTGGGCGATCGGTTCGGGGCTGGTCCCAGGATGACCGCTCCCTGCATCACCAGTTGCCGGATCTTCGACAGCACTTCCGGGCGCATGGTCTCCAGTTTCGGTAAGACCATCATCCGGTACTGCGTACCGCTCGGAAGGGTGATCATCCCATCCCTGACCGTCATATATTTCAGGATCACTTCCGCATTCATGTAGTCGAACTGATAGCCGACAGGCAACGCAGGATCCGTGATGCCGGTCATCTTCGGTGCATCTTCCCCGATGAAATAGGCGACATCCGCCACATTCAGTCCCTGCTGCAGCATGAAGTTGGTGCGCTTGAGATACAGCGTGTACAGGTCCATCTGAGAGAACCAGGTGTTCTTGCGGTTGAATTCGTTGCCGAACCAGGCATTGATACCGGGGTTGCGATCCTCGTAAGGTTGTGTGATGTACACATGCAGCAGCGTGTTGTTGATGCCTTCTGCAAAGAACCGGTCCCCGCGTTGTTTGATCGTGGCCGGGTAGCGACTGAAAGCATTGCCGGCGCAGGTGTTGGACTCTGCCGATATTTTTGTCTTTCCGTAGATATGCCCGCACGAAGTGGCCGCCCGGTTCTCGATGTCGCCCAGCGTCCCCTCACTCCAAAACTCGCCGGAGATCTCATCCGATTGTCCGCCGTACATCAAAAACTCCCCCGGGAATCCCCAGTGGCCATAGTTCTCCAGCCAGGTCGTGAGGCCGTGCTGATGGCTCGCATCCCTCAATCCTCCAACATAATCATAGGCCAGCTTGTCGGCCACCATCCGGCGCATGTCCCACAGAAATCGGTCGGATGACTCCTGACTGTTCACCACAATGCCCTGATAAACGGGCAGGTAGGGCGTCGGATCGTAGCCAAACTTCCGGTTGAATTCCTCGATGAATCCGTCCGTGAAATTCTGTCCACCCATCTCATAACTATCCTGGACCACCACCTTGAAACTCTTGCGGTCGGCCGCCGGTATGCGCCGCAGCACTTCACCCATGTGCGCATCAAAATGCATCCGCACATGTTCACGACTCATCTTGTCCACTTCATATCCCGTAGCTTCCGGAGAGGCAGGGCCGTTCTTGGTGCCGGTCGGCGTCATCCCCGTTCTCAGGATGACCCAGTCCCCTGCAGGTACCCGCCACTCAAGTTTGCCATCCTTGGTCATGTATCTGGTGATGTCGATCACCCTGGACCCATCCACCACCATGGCCCGGTCATCCGCTTCAGCCGGTCGTTTCCATAGATAGGCATCCCAGTAGGGCAATGGCGTCGGGTGCATCTTCGCCAGTGACTTTTCTGCAGCACGCTCCACACGTGGGGAAGTGAAGATCTCCACTTCCGCGATCCCGCTCTCCGGATATAGTTCCTTGAAGCTATTTCCTGCCTTTCGTTTGTGCGTCTTGACGACCAGTCGAAATGCATTGCCGCGCATAGGCGGAAAGGTCAGCACTACCGGCGCGTAAGGCTCGAATCCAACATTCAGGTCCGGCCTCGATCGGTTCATCTCGGATCGGGTGATGGTATGGTACGATCCTGCACTGTCGCGCACCTGTAATACCAGGTCCGCCAGGATGGGATGTTCCGTGGGACGTATAGACAAACTTCTGGCCGTGAAATATTCCTTTAGATCTAATTGAATGATCATCGAATCCCCGGCCGGGATCCTGATCCCCGTTTTGTTGTCGCCGTCCAGAAGTGATGACAAACCGGATACCTGGGGCATGGAAGAGATCGTTGCGTCGCGATCACTGATCCGCTGCCGATGGCCTTTCGGTGCAGGATAGGCGATCACCCGGACATCCTGAAAGGGATCGATGGGCTTGTCCAGCATCCTCGAGATGGTTACGGGTCCCTTTACATTTATTTCTGAGGTGATGAGATAGCGCATGGCATCCTTCGCTTTCACCCACGGACCGCCCGACTGGCTCCATCCCGGCGAATTAAAGATGCCGATGTCGATGTTCAGCTCAGTGGCTGTTTTCAGCGCGGTATGCAGGATGTCCCACCATTCCTCTGTGAGCATTTTCACCTTCCCGTACGCCACGTCACTCAATCCGATATTGCCGATGAAAGCGCGGTTGATGCCGGCTTTCTTCATGGACTGCAGATCACGCACCACGCCTTCCTTCGAAATATTATCCGAGATCCAGTACCAGTACACAGAGGTTTGAATGGAGTCCGGCGGGTTGATGAATCCCGCCTCCAGCGCGCCGCTATCGTCCCGGTGGCCGCGGGGTATGAAGGCGGCGATGACAACGATCAGGGCGGTGGACAGGAGGAAAAGTATTTTTTTCGCTGGCATAGAACTGTTGGTTGGTGGGGTGGATACACCGGCCTTCGGATTGGGTGCCAACTAAAGATAATTTACTTTTGATTTCAATCCATTGTTGAATGATGACACATAACAGAACTATCTATACTTTCGCCGTAATCTGCTTTTTAGATTATAACAGTCAATTCTTCCTCAACAGCCTGGCAGATAAACCCCTGTGATAGTGGCCCAATGTGAAAAAT
>CANHUK010000205.1 GCA_947463755.1 Chitinophagaceae bacterium | reverse complement strand
ATGCTTTCTTCCAGATGGTACCAATAGATCCAGGGACCGGTTTTGAGTTGGGGTACCAGGGCAATGGTAACGGCAGATCTAATCATGACTGAATGGATTTACATCGACCATGATCTTTACGATCCCCGTTGGATCCGTAGCCCATTGGGCGAGCGCTGCTCCTGCATCATCAATGCGAACGGTTTTGCTGACCACATCATCAATCGGGAAATGCCCCGCTTCCAGGTATTTTATCACCTCCGGAAACTCAACGGTGCAGTTGCGTGATCCCAGAATTTCGATCTCTTTTCTCACGAACGATCCTGTATTGAACTCCACAGGAGATTTTGCGTATCCGATGCAGACAACCCTTCCTGTGTAGGCAACTTCTTCCACGGCCGTTCGATAGGTGTGCGGACTGCCCACTGCTTCTATGATCACATCCGGACCATCTCCGTTGGTGATGCTCATGAGTGCATCATGCAGGTTGCTCAGGTTGGGTTGGATGACATGTGAAGCGCCTATTTTTTGCGCGATCTCCAGTTTTGTTTCATCCAGGTCTATCGCAATGGTCGTGGCTCCTCGATCGACTGCAGAAGCCAAGGCACCAAGGCCAACCATACCCAATCCGATGACGGCTACCGTATCCTGTGGGGTTATCCTCCCCCGGGCAGCCGCGTGGAAGCCAACGGTCAGCGGTTCGACCAATGCCAGTGCTTTAAGCGAAAGGGTTGTAGAGACAAACACATCTTTCCAGTGGATGGCAATGTACTCGGTCATGGCGCCCGGTCGCCTTACGCCCATGGTTTTGTTATCCCGGCACGCATTTCTGCGACCCTTTCTGCATGAGATGCAGGTGCCACAGTTTTGGTATGGATAGATGGTTGCCTGCATACCCTTTTGAAGGGTATCGGGTACACCGGCACCCTTCTCCACTATGGTTCCACCGACTTCATGTCCCAGTATATTTGGATATTCCTGGAGTTCAAACAAGCCTTTGAAACCATTGAGATCTCCTCCGCAAAAGCCGACCATCCCGATCTTAAGCAACACTTCTTCAGGCCCTGGTATCGGGATCTCGATCTCCCTGATGGACGTCTCACCAATCGCTGTCAAATACAATGCTTTCATCCTATCGATCTTTTCCGGATAGATTGTTCTCAGGCATGCCTTCAAACCACATTATGTTCTTTACAGGCGCCACTATTTTTTCGATCTCATCCAGCAGTCCTTCAGGGATCGAAAAGTCAAGCACACCCGTATTCTTTTTAACATTGGCCTCGTCGCACATGCCAATGATGGTACTGGATATGAACGGATGGTCGATGGCATAGCGAATGGCCACATCACTGAGCTCAACGCCATATTTGTTGCAACAGGCAAGCAGTGGCGCCTGCATTCCTTTCAACGCTGCGGGTGCGTTGTGCCATGATGGAATGGATGCATCTGACAGAATGCGTTGAAGCAGGGGGGCGGCATTCATCAAGCCCATATCTTTTTCCTGGCAGAGCCCCACGAGTGCCGGGTTGATCTCATCCTGCAGGAGGTTATAGTGTGCCCATGATAACACGGTATCCACTTCAACTTCCCGGGCAATGTCAGCCAGATAGTAGACGGGCAATCCAGTAATGCCCACAAAACGGGCTTTGCCGGATTCCTTAATTTTTAGGAGCGCCGGGATGGCTTCGTTCAGCACTTGTTCTCTGGTGCCAAATTCGATGTCATGCAGTTGCATCAGATCTACATAGTCTGTTTTCAGTCGCTTCAGCGATTCGTCTGCACTGTCCAGGATCCGCTGGTAGCTGAAGTCAAAATCCCTCAATCCATATCGTCCACATTTTGTAGCCAGCAGGATGTCATTTCTTTTTCCCCTGAGGGCATCGCCCAATCGTGTTTCGGCCAGGGTGAGGCCATAGAAGGGGGCCACATCAAAAAAATTGATGCCCAGGTCGATGGCGCAATGCACGGACCGGATGCCTTCCGCAGCATCACAATCGTCAAATACATTTCCCAACGGAGAAGCCCCGAATCCAATGACGGATACGTTCAATTCTGTTTTTCCCAGCCTTCGGTATTTCATTAGTATGATCGGTTTTCAATTCTTTCACCAAGACATAGTTTTTAAAAGTACTTCATTTCACTGCCTTTTGCGCACCCATGAAACCATTTTTTAGATCTGATGGAGACGTCATACCAGTCGGAATGTCAAATCATTTTCGAAGTTTTACAGTGATCATCATTGATTCAATATCAGCCGCTCAAAGAATGGACCATTGTGTCAGTGATCGTAATTGCTCATTTCGGAAAGTGACGAACGAGTGCCGGTGCATATCGATCAATAATTGGTCAAAATCGACAGATATCAATGTTTAGAATTTGTGGTCCCCCTGTTGGACTTCACAGAACTTGAGTTTACTACCGGTTATGGATATGAATCACCCGAATGTAATATGCCGGCCTGAATGCTTAGGCTTATGGATCGATCTGGTTTAAAAAATCATATCTTGCTGAAATTCAATATAAAAAAAGGTCATGATATATTCGCGTAAGACAATTTTCATATCATTTTTTTCGGTGATCTATGGCAGTATATCCTTGGCACAAGTGGGTATTGGTACCAATACCCCTCATACATCTGCAAAACTGGACATCACGAGTACGACCATGGGGGTATTGTTTCCCCGCATGACCTATTTGCAGCGAGAGGCGATTGTCAGTCCCGCTGCGGGTCTCATGATCTATTGTTCGAACTGTGGATCCGGGCAACCTCAATTTTATAATGGTTCCGCATGGTTGAATATGATCGGGGGTGCCGGCCTGACCCCGCCGCCCGCCGTTGCGCCTACGACCGCGGCTTCAAGCATCACCAAGACAACGGCGACCGCCGGCGGTAATGTGACGTCTGATTACGGCAATGCCATAACAGCCAGAGGCATTTGTTGGAGTACGGTACAAAACCCGACCACGGCTGATGCCAAGACAACGGAAACCGGTACAACGGGGATTTTTTCGAGTAATATCACCGGCCTGACTCCTGGTAATACTTATTATGTCAGGGCGTATGCCACCAATTCCATGGGAACCAGTTACGGCACGCAGGTATCATTCAAATCAGCGGATTACACGATCGGAGAATCTGCGCTGGGTGGTAAGATCGCTTATCTATTGCAATCCGGTGATCCGGGATATGATCCGGCCACCACGCATGGACTTGTGGCAACCAATGCAGATATTAGTTCGGTATATTCCAGATGGGCCGTTAACAAATCAGGATTGTTATGTCCCAGCACAGACGTGCCAGGGGCAGCAGGAATATTGATCGGCACAGGAAATCAAAATACGATCGAAATTGTATCTTTCTTTTCATCAAATAGTTGTTCCGACGCTGAGGTGGCCGCCAGCCGGTGCTGGGATCTGGTTGAAGGCGGATATTCAGACTGGTATCTGCCCAGCAAGGATGAGATGTATAAACTGTATTTGAACAGAGCTTCGATCACCGGTTTTAGTTCCAATGCCTACTGGACTTCTTCGGAGTACAGCGCTACACACGCCTGGTACCAAGATGTCTCAGATGGCACCCAAGCCACCATAGGTAAATCGAATCCGATCTATGTACGACCTGTTCGGTCATTTTAAAAAATCACTGGTCAGTTGGATAAAGCAAACGTTTATCCGATAGAAAACCTTCAAAGCATCTTTGAAGTCGTATTGGTAAATCTTTATCTTCATTGCAGGGTGAAATAAAGAACCCGGATACACCACATGCAACGCAGACAATTCATCGGCCGTCTGGGCAATACCACACTGGCTTTGATCGCCGCCCGTTTTCCGTTGAGCGCACATCCGCTGACGGGTGCCGCCAACAACGAGTTCCTCTTTGTGGAAGCGGAACAGTTCGCTTCGCACGGCGGCTGGGAACTGGATCAGCAGTCGATGGAACAGATGGGATCCCCCTACCTGCTGGCGCATGGTCTGGGTATACCGGTCGCCGATGCCACTACGAGTGTGACCTTCCCCACCGCAGGCACCTATCGGGTATGGGTCAGGACCCGTGACTGGGTTGCGCCCTGGAATGCCCCCGGGGCTCCCGGAAAATTCCAGTTGAAGGTGGATGGTAAGCCGCTCAAGGAAGTGTTCGGTACGAAAAGTGCCACCTGGCACTGGCATGACGGTGGTTTGGTCAAAGTTGGGAAAAAGGCGACCCTGGCCCTGCATGATCTCACCGGATTTGAAGGCCGTTGCGAAGCCATCCTGTTCTGCAAGGATCCGAAATTTCAACCGATAAATGACATCGAACAACTCACCCGCTTCAGACGCAAGTTGCTCGGACTTCCGGACCAGCCCGATGAGGGCGGTTCATTCGACCTGATCGTGGCGGGTGGTGGACTTGCGGGCACCTCAGCCGCCATAGCAGCGGCGCGGAATGGTGTTAAAGTCGCGCTGATTCAGGACAGGCCTGTACTCGGGGGCAATGGCAGTTCCGAAGTGCGCGTCTGGCCCGAGGGTCATACCAATAAATCGCTCTATCCTCATGTAGGAGACATTGTCAATGAGATCCTGCCCCCCATCGTCAAAGGGGCCGGGCAGGTTTTTAATGGTGTTTCCAAAGAATACTACGACGATGCGCTCAAACTCCGCATCGTAAAGGCAGAGCCCAATATCACACTGCTGCTCAATCAGCGGGTCATCAGTGTGGAAACCGAGGGTGACATGATCCGTTCCCTTGTCATCCAGAGCACCCTGACATCCCGCCGCACACGTCT
>CANHUK010000204.1 GCA_947463755.1 Chitinophagaceae bacterium | reverse complement strand
GCCAAAGGACTTTTTGATATTGATGGCCTGCAGCATGATCATTTCCTTGTGATGCGAACGGGATGGATCTCAAGCCCCTGCCAACGCAAATGTTCGCGATGCAACTCCACGGCACCGATCACTTCCAAACGATCACCGGCACGCAGGATATGATCGTTGGCAGTCACCACACGTTTGCGTGCCATGCGATTGAGTGCTTCGGCAATGGCTGACAGATCGGAACTATTCGGAAAGTCTTTCACCTGCACCGAAGCGGATGCATCCCGAATAGCGTTCCCATAGATATATTCCAGGGCTACCCTCACCCCGATACTGCTGTCGGCATGTGGCACCGACAACAGGAACTCTGTTGAATCAAATTGCTTCACCACACCCTCCGCCCGGATCATGGCATATCGATAGTTGCCGATGGCCAGCGCATGGGTTCGTCGTTCCAGTACCTGCGTACCTCCGGTAACCGTTTCATCGATGAGTCGTCCGAGAACGACCGCACTATCTGCAGCAGAGGCAACGGCACCCGACCAGAGTCGCGCCGCAAATGACTCCGCATCGAAACTTCCGGTCTGCACCGATTTCATCGTACTGAGCTTCCGAAAATACACGGAATGGTATCCGGTGAAAGCCACCAGTGCCAGGACCGCCAGGGTCGGAATATATCTTTTCATGGCTTTCATTTTTCTCCGTAAGCGATGTAGTCACTTATATTATCTTTTGTGACCAGTTCCACGGCCACGGGAATCTTTTGGGGGAAATCACGGCGACCTTTCACGTATTCGTCTGCAAACACCGCCGCCTGCTCCGCCATCACCTTCGGAAACTGCATGCCTGTGGCGGTCACCTTGCCCTCGCCGATGGATCGGATGACATCCTCCGCTCCGTCAAAGCCATACACGACCACCTTATCCTGAAGTCCTGCAGATACCAGCGCCTGCCAGGCACCCATGGCCATCGCATCATTGCCACAGAAGACCCCTTTTATATCGGAATGTGCCTGCAGGATCGATTCCATCACCTCCAGCGCCTTATTGCGGTCAAAATCGGCAGACTGCTGAGCCACCATCCGAAATCCGGGATAGTTGTCCACCACGCTGTGAAAGCCCCGGGATCTTGCCCAGGTGTTATTATCTCCCACCAGCCCGAGGATCTCAACATACTTTCCCTCACGATCAAGCGTACGCGTAAAATGACGACCCAGCGCAACTGCACCCGAATAACTGTCTGACAGGATCTGCGCCGTAGCGGCCGTCAACGAATTGATCTCCCGATCCATGCAGAAGACCGGAATGCCGGCTTCCTTCGCCTGCATCACATTGGCCACAGACCCGTCGGCGTCCGTGGAATTAAAGAGGATGGCATCATATCCTGCTACGATGATGTTTTCGAAATGATCCCGCTCTAAGGCCGTATTGTTTTGCGAATCGAAGATGCGGGCCTCATAGCCAAGTGATTTCGCTTTGGCAGCTGCCGTCTCCGCTAAAAATACAAACCAGGGATTGTTCAGCGTGGATACCACCACGGCCATTTTACGCGGACCATCGCGGCGTGGCGAACCACAACGCACCATGACCATGAGTGTCAGCAGGAGCAGGATGGAAGATCTTATATTCATATGGCAAAGCGATTGGACGGGAAGATGAACTGGTTTATATTTAATTTATGTGAGCAGTTCCCTGAATGCCCCGGAAATACCTTCTCGACTGATGCCATAGTGCCCGAAGATCTCGGATTGCGAACCGGTCACTGTGTACTCATCCGGCAGTCCCATGATGCGGAATGGCAAATGTCTCCGATGCTGCATGAGCCAACCGGCCACGGCCTCACCTATGCCTCCGTGCACGCTGTGCTCTTCGACCGTAAGCATTGGACGGCCATGGGATGAAAGCCGGTCGATCAGTTCCGTATCCAGCGGCTTCACCGTGTGCAGGCTGACCACCGTCAATGAAATCCCTTCTGCTGCCAACGCTTCCGCCGCCTGCAAGGCGGGAAGCACTGTCTCTCCATTGGCGATGATCGATCCATCATAACCTTCGCGGATGATGCGGCCTTTGCCAAAAGCAAATCCTGTTATGGGTGATCCGGTGAGAGAAGCAGGCATTGGCTTCTTGCCGAACCTCAGGTACACCGGATATCCGCAACCCGCCGCAGCCTGCACCGCAGCCGCCGTCTCCGCATTATCCGCCGGCACCACGATGGTGAGATTATGGATCGCACGCAGTGCAGCCAGGTCGTGCAGACTGTGATGCGTACTGCCCAGCGGTCCGTAACTCACACCGGCACTGATGCCCACCAGGGTCACGGGGTTGTCGGAATAAGCGACATCATTCTTGATCTGCTCCAGCGACCTGGCCGTCAGAAAACAGGCGGGTGAGACTGCAAAGACCTTCCTGCCGCAGGAAGCCAGTCCGGCAGCAACCCCCACGAGGTTCTGCTCCGCAATACCGACCTCCACGATCTGTTTCGGGTAGGCATGACCGTAAGGCACCAGTTTACCCGATCCCCTCGAGTCGCTCGTCACCACCGTGATGCGGTCATCCTGCTCCGCCAGCGCCATCAGGGTGCGGGCGAAGACATCCTGATTCGGTGTCCATCCCTCAGGCGCGGCCATGGGTTGTACACTCATCTTGTCATTGATTTATCCGCACCGAGTTCTTCCATCGCCAATGCGTATTGTTCAGCATCCGGTACTCCGTGATGCCATTTGATATTGTTTTCCATGAAACTGACGCCCTTGCCCTTGATCGTATGGGCGATCACCACAGATGGCTTCCCGGTCTCGAAAGGAATGGCCTCCAGTGTTTCCGTCAGCGCATGGATGTCGTGCCCATCGATCTCCCTGACCGCCCATCCGAAGCTGCGGAACTTATCCGCCAGCGGCTGCGTATCACACACATCCCGCGTGGGACCCGTGATCTGCAGACCATTGAGATCTATGATCGCGCAGAGATTGTCTAGTCGATAATGTGAAGCCGTCAGCGCAGCCTCCCAGTTAGAGCCCTCCGGCAACTCTCCGTCACCGAGCAGTGTGAAGACGCGATAATCTCGCCCGTCGAGCTTTCCGGCCAGTGCCGTGCCCACGGACATTGGCAAACCATGCCCGAGCGCGCCCGTGTTCTGTTCCACCCCATGCACCTTGCGGGTCGGATGTCCGATGTAATGAGATCCATACCGGCAGAGGGTATCAAGGTCTTCTGCCGGGAAAAATCCGCGGTCTGCCAGGACAACGTAAAGCGCCTCCACACAATGTCCCTTGCTTTGGATATAACGGTCACGGTCACCTGAAGTAAACGTATCAGGCGATACGCTCAGGACGCGATTGTACAATACATTCAGGATATCGATGCAGGATAGGCTGCCGCCCGTATGCCCGGCCCCTGCATGATGGATGATAGACAACAGATGCCTGCGGTAATGTGCAGATCGTTCAATGAGTTTATCAGGATGCATCCACTTCGGTTATGCGTGATGGTAAGTCTCCCAGCCGAGGTAGTTGGAGAAGGCTTCTTTCAGTATCCCGGCTGTTTTGCTGGCATTCATCACTACATGGTGCTCGAAGCCGTTCCTGCAGACGTACTGCATCAATCCCTGCATATCCCGGATCTGCGCGACCGCGCGGTTGCCAAAGGTTTCCAGCGGATCGTCCGTCAGATCACCCTCGCCGATATAGGCCTTGATGACACCCTTGCAGTCATCCGTACTGATGCGACCGAAGGTCAGCGGCATGGCCGGTGTTCGGCCATCCAGTGCGCCGAAAGTGTTCTCCGTGCCCACGCTGGTCCCCAGGATCGGAGCTGTCGAGATCGATATATCCGGCAGGAATGACTTGGCCCAGTTGCCGCAATGAAACAGCACGCACTTGCTTTCGTCGTCTGCATAGTTGTTGTTCCAGTCCACCAGCGCCGAAGGCGTTCCGCTGGCGAGTTGCATGGCATACATACTCAAAGTTCCGGTCACATCCACTTCACAGGCAGACGGCAGCATGTTCTCGCTCATCATACTCATATTGGTGCAAACATTGCAGCCATAGTTCTTCTGGAGCGAGGTCCAGCACTGGATCGCGGTGGCGTCCAGCGCATGCTCCTGCATGAAATCCCCGAGCACCACATCGAGTTTGGCGATCTGCACCAGGCGGTCGGGGGGCGTAACTCCTGTTGATGTATAGGCATGGATCTGCTCGAGCTTCGCCTTCACTGAAGCATCATCCGCCGTCAGCTTGTTCGCATTCCCGAGGATCTCACTGAGGTCGACCGTCGTTACCGAAATGCCGTGCCGCTGCAGGATCTTTTCGCTGTAACGCACCGTATTGAAGGCACCCGGCCGGGCACCGACCGCACCGATCCGTACGCTGCGCATGCCCTTCACGACGCGGCAGACACCCAGAAAATCATGCAGGTCGGCCCGGAAGGAAGCATCCGTCGGATGCACCACGTGCTTTGTCGTCAGTGAGTACTTGATGCCGAACTGATATAGGTTATTGCAGACGGAGATCTTCCCGCACCAGGCATCCCGGCGGTTGACCACATCCATGCGGCCCAGGTCGTCGGGATATCCCTGTACCAATACCGGCACCTGTAAACCGGAGAGTTTGATCGCCTCGGCCACCCCTTTTTCATCCCCGAAATTGGGCAACACCACCAGGATGCCATCAATTTGGTCGGCATGTCGGCGGAACAGGGCAGCGCATTTCTGCGCCTCAGCGAAGGTTTCCACCCCGCCGAGTTTGGAGTCGGCATCGCTCAGCAGCACGGCAGAGATGC
>CANHUK010000203.1 GCA_947463755.1 Chitinophagaceae bacterium | reverse complement strand
CCGGTCACAGCTCCGGAGATGTTGAAATTGGAGTTGTGTGCCGGGCAGTTGAAACTCTGCGTCTGTGGCTGAAATACCACGGTACTCCCTGCGTGGGGACATACGGAGGAGAAGGCTGCGAAACTGGTGACAGCGTTTCCGGCCGCGATCCGAATGACGATCACCCCACTTCCAGCTACGAAATCATTCACGGAGAGCATCTGGTTTGCGAGGTTCACCGTCAGCAGGGCATTGTTGCCGGGCGTGGGATTTGGCGTTGGGCCTGAAGGATTCGCAGGAGTCGTTTCGTCCTTTGAGCATGCGGCCATCATGCATGCGACACAGGTCGTCGTGAGGCCTCCGGTCATGACTTTGAAGAATTCTTTGCGATCCATGGCTTAGCTGATTTGTTGGATAACCCCGAGAACCTCCGCGTTGTTCACCCGTTTTCTGCATAAGCTCAGATTTCATGAGGCCGCGGCCCTTTGTCTGATGCACTCCGGTGATGTTGCGCATAGGCGGATGGGGTCATCTCGTAGGTCTTCTTGAATTCCCGGCTGAAATATTTCCTGTCCGAGAACCCTACCATGTATGCCACTTCATAAACGGTCCTTTCGGGCTCGCAGAGGAGTTCCGCTGCCCTGCGCAATCTGATCGACTTGATGAAATCGTTCACTGAGAGTCCGGTCAGTGCCTTGATCTTCCGATAGAGGACCGGTTGGCTCATGGTGGCGTGCTTCGCGAGGGAAGCCACATTGAATTCAGCGTTGTCTAGGTTTATTAGGATATGTGAGGACATTTCGGTGAGGAATTCATCCCTGACGGGCCTGTCTGCCGGGTTTTTTTCCGTCACGAGTATGTCATCCCGGAATATCTCTTGCAGTATTCGCCTGTTATCGATGAGGTTGTTGATCTGCGTGATCAGTAATTTCAGGTTGAAGGGTTTGCTGATGTAGGCATCCGCCCGATGCTGCAGGCCGGTGATGCGGTCGTCCATGGTAGCTTTTGCTGTCAGTAAGATGACGGGTATGTGGCTTGTCTCCCGATCAGACTTAAGCTGGTCGCAGAGTTGCAGTCCGTCCAGTATTGGCATCATGATATCGGAAACGACCAGGTCAGGGATCCTGTTCCGGGCGATCTCCAATCCCTGGCTTCCATCTTCCGCTGCCAGCACATCAAAGATCGGTGAGAGGGATTCTTCGAGCATTTGTCGCAGTTCGGCATTGTCTTCAACCACTAACAGGAGTGCCTTGTCCGCCGGACCGGGCGACTCGATTCCTTCCGGGCTGTTGTTGGATATGTCATTGGCGGTCTGTGGTAAGATTTCCGGATCACCGGAGTATTCACGCAGCGCCGGCATGGTGACCGTGAATTCCGTGAATCCCGCCTTGCCGGCTTTTCGATCCGCAGACCGTTCGCTTTGGGCAGAGATCTCCCCTTCGTGGAGTTCGACGATCCTTTTTGACAGGGCCAGGCCAATGCCATAGCCGGTGTTTTCCGTGCCGTGGTCGGTGACCTGGAAATAGTTATTAAAGATGCGGCCGAGGTTTGCCGGACTGATGCCGATGCCGGTATCCCTGATGGTGAGTACCGCCCCCTGCTTGTGACGTTCCACCTTCATGTGTACCCGACCACCTGCCGGGGTAAACTTGATGGCGTTTGCCAACAGGTTGGATATCACTTTCCCAAATTGTGTCCGGTCTATGGATACCATGATCGGTGTCCGGTTTTCGGGACATTCGAGGATCAGTCCCTTCGATTCCGCCATCGGCCTGAAGCCTTCCCCGATCTCCTGGCAGATCGCCACCAGGTCTGTGGGCTCCCGCTTCAACCGCAGATATCCGCTCTCCGCCTTTCTGAAATCCAGCAGTTCCTGGACGAGTTCTGTCAGTTTTGTCGTGTGGTGCCGGACAGATGTCCAGATCGTTCGTGCCCGGTCTTCTTGCAACTCACCCGGATCCAGTCGCTCCAGCGGGGTGGTGATCAGGGTGAGCCGTGTCCTGATCTCATGCGAGATGTTGGTGAAGAAGTCCAGCTTGAACTGTTGGAGCAGTTGCTCCTGTTGGAAGCGATGCCTCATCACGGCATATCGGATAATGAAATACACGAGCAGGCCAGTGGCTGTCAGGTAGATGATCCATGCCCACCAGGTCGCCCAGGGTGCCGGTCTGATCCGGATGGCCAGGAGGCGTTCCTCTTGTTCCCATATTCCGTCGTTGTTGGCCGCCTTGACCCTCAGGGTGTATGATCCGGCCGGGAGATTGGAATAGGTGGCCGTCCCGGTCTGGCTCTGATGCCATTCCGTTTCATACCCGTCCAGCAGATAGGCATACCTGTTTTTTCCCGGCTTGATAAAATTCAGTAGTCGGAAGTCGATGCTGAAATCGTTCTGATCATAGGAGATGCTGACTTCTTCCATGAAGTCTATATCGCGGTCGATGATGCCTGAACCATCCTGTGGGTTGATCGTCCGGTCTCCGATCCTCAGTGCGCTGAAGGCGATGTGACTGCGGAGATCGTTGCGTTGGATGTCGGCCGGGTTGAACCGGACGATCCCATTCAAACTGCCGGCAAGGATCCCGCCATCGACCATCCGATAAAAGGCATTGGACGTGAAGTCATTGCCCGGAAGGCCGTCGTACACATTAAAGGAACGGATATCTCCTCTGGCGGGGTCGAAGCAGCAGAGCCCTCGGTTGGTGGCCAGCCAAACCCTGCCATTCAGATCCGTGATGACCGCCCTCACGTCATCGGAAGGCAGTCCGTCCTTTTCCGAATAGCGGACGACCTTATTCTCGCCGGGCAGGATGCGAAAAAGACCCTTGTCTGCACTCCCGATCCAAAGCTGTTGTCGCTCGTCCTCGAAGATCGCGTTGATACCGATATGCTCCGGCATGTCCGCCAGACCCGGGAACATCCGTGCCGTCTGCCTGAATCCTCGGCTCCCGGGTGTCTTGACCTGTAGACCTCTTTCCGTCCCGATCCAGACATTATCCATTCTGTCGATACACAGCGCACGGATGTCATGTCCGTCGATATGTTGGTCGCCGGTCGAATCCGGATGAAAGTGTACATAGGATTGGCTGACCTCGTTATACAGGTTCAGTCCGTCGTGCTCCGATCCGACCCAGAACTGACCGGATTTGTCCTGTCTGATCTGCACGATGTCGTTGCTGCAGATCCCACCGGCTTGCCGGCCTTTTCGTATGCGGGTGAAGTGACCGGTCGACGAATCGAGGAGATTGAGTCCACCGGCATGTGTGCCTACCCAGAGCCTGCCCTTGCGGTCGCGGTAAATGGTTTTCACCAGGTTCGATCCGATCGACTCCTCTTTCTTTACATCGAAACGATAGTGGGTGAACTGCCCGGTTTTGCCGCTTCTGTAGTTGAGCCCGCCGCCATCCGTTCCGATCCAGAGCCCCCCGTCAGTATTCCCAAGGATGCTGCTGATGACATTATTGCTCAGACCCTGTTCACCATCACCGGCCTGAATGGTCTTGAACGGCGTATTCCGGGCATAGCAGATGTTTACCCCTCCGTAATAGGTGCCCGTCCAGAGATTTCCCGCCCGGTCCAGACAGATATCGTATATGGAATTCTGAGAAAGGCTGTACCTGTCGCCGGGTATATGTCGGTAAACCGAAAACTCGTTGTTTTTAGGCGACCAAACACAGAGTCCTTCCTGCGTTCCTATCCAGAGTCGGCCGGCAGCGTCCGCTTTGAGTTTTCGGATATAATCATGGGGAAGTTTCAGCACCGGATCATCCGCACCTGCTATCCGGTAGAAATCTCTTTTTTCGGCATCAAAGCCGAAGAGACCGGCATTTGCCGAACCGAACCATAGTCTTCCGCCCGCATCCTCTTCGATGCTGGTGCATATCAGATCCTGTTCCGACTTTCCGGGATGCCGCAAGGAGAACTTGTCAACTGAAATACCACCATACTGCAAGCCGATGCGATAGATGTTTTCGTTGCCGCTCACCCAAAGATTACCGGTTCTGTCTTCCCGGATCGATCTGATCTCCAGATCTCTGATGTTCTTTTCAATGGCAATATGTCTTGGTTGAGCGGATCCGGAACTATCTGTGACGAGGAAAAGCCCGAACTGACTGCCCGCCCAGATCCTGCCCCTACTGTCCTGGTGGATCGACCGGATCCTGAAATTCGAAGAGGAAGGGGCCTTGATGTTGGCCGGAAATGACGGAATGAACCGATCCAATTTCCGATCATGGGTGAACAATCCCTGTTCGGTACCCACCCAGAGCCTGTCATTCCGGTCCACCAGCAGGCTCAGGATATAATCATTCGACAGGCCTGCTCCGTTCGAAGCCGATCTGCGATAGACCTTGAAGGTTCGGGCATCGTACCTGTTCAGGCCGGCCGCCGTTCCGATCCACATGAAGCCCTGCTTGTCCTGTGCAAAACTGAGTACGGAATTCTGCGACAATCCGTCCTCTACCGTTAACCCGTGAAATTGGAGTTCCTGACCGTGGGCATGGTCCATGACCATGCAGAGGCTGGCGGTCAGCCAGCAGACAAACATCCGCCTCACCAGATCACGAGACGTCGATTGTCGGATCACCTTTACACTCCCTGTTTTCCTATCTGTTTCCATATACCACTGATCATCGGTGAGCTTGTCACCCGCATGACGGAAGTTAATGAATGATCCGCTGTCAAGTGGCCGGCCTGTTTAAGTTTTATGCCTTCGCGTTAAACAGTATTCGAAATATAGATAGATAGGGGCGAAAAAATCCATGCTAAATCCGGGATGACAGGATTT
>CANHUK010000202.1 GCA_947463755.1 Chitinophagaceae bacterium | reverse complement strand
GATCTCCATTTGACCAGGTAGGTCTCGGCCGCGTCTGGCGCAATGAAAAAGAAGCCCATTCCGTCATGTCGGGTACGCAGGCTGTCGATGGTCTGTCCCCTGGCATTCGTCAATCTTCCCTGGATGGCAACCGGGTTGCCGCGACCATCTACCGCCTTATAGGCTACCTTGCTCATCAGTCCTGCCACCAGGTCTCCGCCTTCGGGAAACAGGTCCACCTGGACGACATTCGGAATAGATATGCTGCGCGCAGGAGGTTTCGGCTGGTGACTGATGATGTCGCGCTCATGGTATTCGCTGGGTTCATTATTCAGGTTCCAGCGGGTGTACACACGCATGCGGATGAAATGTCCGTCGTATTCCGCCGGCAGTTCCAGGCTTCCCCGGGAGGAACCAGAAAACAGGGGTGCTGAGCTCCTGAAGACCAGTGTCCCTTCCGGATTGAACCACTCTACATAGACATTGCGGCTCAGCCTTGTTGGCACGGCATCATCCAGGATATAGACCTTATACCAGATGGTCTCTTCCCGGTTATAGGCCTGTTTGTCGAGATGAACATGGATCCTTTCCCGGGGATGGGCCTCGGCATAGGCGTTCATCAGTGAATCGGAGAACTGTGCTCCTGCCAGTACCGGCAAAAGGCAGCTGGCGACGGCGATCAGGATGTGGATGGAATACTTCATAATCGATGCGGCTTCTTCAAAGGTAGTCAAGGATATGAAACATGAAACATACCCGGCCGCCTCTTTATTTCACTGCAACAATCCTTCCATCATGGGCGCCAGCCTGTCGGCCCACCGGCCATAGTCGATCCCCGAGGGATGGAGGCTGTCGCCACAGATGAGGTTTGCATTCCAACGACCTTCCCGGGTCAGTGGGGTGATATCCAGATACGGGCAACCCGCAGCTGTCGCGATGTCGCGGTTGATGCGATTGTATCCGTCGATCTCTCTCCGGATCCTTGCGGTGTCCAGATGCCGTGCATAGGCGGTCACCCCGTAATCCGGAATTGATAGTACCATCACATGCGAAGGTTTACCTCCGGCCAGCCTCACGGCCTGTTGCAGGGCATCCCTGAACCGAACTCGATACAGGGCGCTGTCCCAACCCCTGTACTGATCGTTCACCCCAATGAGCAGGCTCACCACCGTGTGCTCCGTGGGTTGTTCCCTGCCGATCGCCTGGAGGAGGTCCAGGGTTGTCCAACCCGTCATCGCGATGTAGCGCAGGGTGTCGATCGTACGCTGCGATTTTAACAGCCGTTCCCGGGTCTGATCCGGAAACCTGTCCTGGTCCCTGACTCCCTGACCGATGGTGTACGAATCTCCCAGCGCCAGCCATGTCCGCGGTTTGGAAACGCCCCCGACTCCGCTGCCGCCCGATGGGGCAGGCATCGGATACTCAGGCCGTTGACAGGCCAGGCTGATGATCAAGAAGGTCAGGCAGCAGAGATTCCGCATGAAAACATTACACTTCCACCCGCATTTGGTTCGATGATATCTGGATGTTTCGGGGCACTCAATGGGTACTTTGTATTTTCTCTTTCACCTTGTGGTCATCCGCCTTTTATCCACCGGATAACGGTGTCGCCTAACCGAAGATGGTAGGTCCCGGGCTTCAGCTGGACGATATCGATGAGCGGATCTGTCCCATTCAGTTTGCCACCTGTCACCATCCGGCCGCTGGCATCGATGATCTCATAATCCTTTGGCAGGGGACCGGAGGTTCGGATCCTGATATTTTGTGTGGCAGGATTGGGATACACCTGGCTCGTTTTTGTCAGGCCGGGCACTATATCTGCGTTCAGGTTCCAGGGTTCTGCCGCTCCTCTCGATTGAAGCAGGGTATGACGCGGACCTCCCGTTTGGAATTGCGCACGCATGCGATCCGCCTGACCTTTGGTGAACATCAACAGGGAGCGGTCGTCGGAGAAGTCCATGAAATTCATGAACATGTCGCCATAGGGGCCGTTTTCGCAGCCCGTATTGAGCCGTGGGAATTGTGGTATGCCCCGGTTGCCCGTCCGCTGCCTGGGCGTGTCCTCCACGCCGTCATCGCCGCAGGGACTGTCACCCCAGAGATGCTGCAAACCCAGCCAGTGGCCGGTTTCATGGGTCAGTGTGCGGCCCCTGTCGAATGGTGGCGAGAGCGTACCCCGGGTGCCGAAGGCATTGTATCTGATGACAATACCATCTTTATTGGCCGGTGCACCCGGGAAGGTGGAAAATCCGATCAGGGTGGAGGAGAGGTTGCCCACCCAGATGTTGAGATACTGTCGGCTGTCCCACGGATCACTGCCGCCCGCCGATGTTTTTTTGATGCGATCGTCGTTGATCCACAGTTGCGCCGTGGTGTTTTTGCGAATGATCCCGTTCGTGGGTCGTCCCTGTGGATCCGAACTGGCAAGTACAAACCGGATGCCAGCCTCTGCGGCCCTTCCGGCAAAAACAGCCGGGACCTTTGCGAAATCAGCATTTCTGAGGGAGAAGTCGGCATTCAGCGCATCGATCTGGGATCGGATCTGATCGTCGGAGATGTTCTCAACCGGAGTTCTCCAGATGACATGCACCACAACGGGGATGACGATCTCTCCGGATATCTCACCGGACCCGGAGCCGTTTCTGGTGGTTTCCCGGCCAACTGATGCCCCATTGGTCATGCAGCGTTCCTGCGCACCGGACATGAACGGAAGGATCAGCATCAACAGGATGCGAAAAAGTGGCCTCATGGTTTACGTATTCGGTAAGTATGAGGTCTTTCAGCAAGAATCTGGATCGATGGTCTTCCGATCGGATGGGTGGGACAGGGCTTGCGCCGTCATGCCAAATTAATGATTGCCCTGTCAGGGCCGGAATGCGCTGGGATGTTTTTCGATGAAATGACCCGTTATGTCGGTGGACGGATCCCCATGCTTCACGCGGGTACCACCCGGAATTTTTGTATTTTGGAGCCATGAAAACGTTCGCCAGCCTTCTGTCACTCCTGTTTCTACTCACCTCATGCGGGGGTGGTTCTGAAGAGGGCGGTTCGGTGACCCCTCAAACAGAGAGGATCCCTGAGCCGGCCCTCATCGGCTATTCGGTCGTAAATGCATATCCGCACGATACGGCCGCTTTTACACAGGGTTTAGAATTATACGATGGAAAGCTCTACGAAAGTACGGGATTGGTCGGCCGTTCCAGTGTGCGCCGAAGCGATCTGAAGACCGGCTCCCATGATATCCTGAAGAAGATCGATGCGCCCTATTTTGCGGAAGGGCTGACCATTTTCCGGGATACGGCCTACCAGCTGACCTGGCAAAACAAAGAAGTGTTTGTTTATGATGCCAGAACCCTGAAACCGATCCGCTCCCTCCCGTGGTCGGGAGACGGATGGGGCATCACCCATGATAGTGTTCAACTCTACATCAGTGATGGGACCGATAAAATTTACGTGGTACGACCCGGCGATCTGAAGTTGCTGCGGGTGATCAGCGTTTATGATCAAAGCGGCCCTGTCAATAACCTCAATGAACTGGAATTCGTCGATGGTCATTTGTATGCCAACCGCTGGCAGTATGATGTGATCGTACGTATCGATCCCGCCACCGGACGGGTCACGGGTCGCCTAGACCTGACCGGCCTTCTGTCGCGCAACAGTCGGGAGAGTCTGGCCTATCTTACCACGCCCGGCTCCTCCGCAGAGCAGCACGGGGCGGTACTGAACGGCATCGCCTGGGATGCCGAACGACGGCGTCTGCTGGTGACCGGAAAACTGTGGCCTCATATCTTCGAGCTGAAGATCGAGCCATGACTTCCGTTATCAGCATGAACGCCCTGCATGCCCGGATGGACAGCCCCCCGGGTGGCTCCGGGAAAGTACATCAACAGGCCGGATCACAGATGCAGGGAATCTTTACCGCAACGGCTGTATACTGAATAATACTCAGGATGATCGCTGGTGAGTTGTCGGGAAGGTCTGTAAGCCCGGAGGTATCCGGGACTGAAACATCCAGGGCTACAGTGTAATTATCCCGAAGCGCATGTCCCGAGCCTGGCTGTGACGATGAATGACATCGATGATACCAGGTCCGTATGTGGCATAATAAGGCAGGATGTTTTCGTAACGTTCCTGCAGGCCGCCCGGAAATAATGCGGCCCGGAGGGATTCTAGTTTGCGCTGCATTTCTGAATGGCGTCGCTTTTCCGCGCGCAGCATCTTGGCAGACAGGGATTCCAGCCGGTCACAGGCTTTCTTTTCCAACGCGTCGACATGTGCCTGTAATGTAGGGTCGATGTCCGTGGCCATGGCACGCATGCGCTTGTAAATGTCCCTGATCTCACTGATCTCCGGTGAAACATCTGTACGATGCCCGCTCACCCGACGAACATATTCGTTCATCAGATCAGGTACAGGACGAAACAGCTGCTCGATCGACCAGCCGGATCCGGCCACCCGCGCGGCCTGTTGCTGATCCACCAGCAGAAAACTATTGCGCAGCACCAGCACAGGAAACGGTACACCGTAATGGGCGAACAAGCCCTTCAACTCCATCCAATACGCCACTTCCGAGCCCCCGCCGATGAATGCGATGTTGGGCATGATCGTCTCCTGGAATAGTCCGCGCAGGATGACATTGGGGCTGAATCTTTCGGGGTGTGTTTCGAGCTCGGCAAGCATTTCATCGCGGCTGAACTGCAGTTCGGTGCCATCCACGACAAATCCTTCGTCAGACCGAACGATGCGATTCCGCAAGCCATCCGTCAAATAAAACAGATTGATCT
>CANHUK010000201.1 GCA_947463755.1 Chitinophagaceae bacterium | reverse complement strand
GGAGGCGGCCGGTTGGAGGGATAGTGTGTGCCAATACCTGACAGATAGATTTCCGGGTACGTCCTTTGAATTTATCAACGCGGGTATCAGTTCCACCGGAAGTACCCCGGGTGCTTTCCGATTTAGCCGGGATGTTCTGGTCAGTGGTCCTGTTGACCTGCTCTTCGAAGAAGCAGCAGTCAACGATCCGACCAATGGATTTGCCGCTAAATACCAGCTGCGTGGAATGGAAGGGATCATACGTCATGCCCGGACATCGAATCCAAACATGGATATCATCATCATGCACTGTGTGGATCCTGATAAACTCGCTGATTACGAAAAAGGCGTTGTACCTGAAGTGGTCGGTCAGCATGAACGAGTGGCGGCGCACTACCGCGTCAATACGATCCATCTGGCCAGGGAGGTCTTCGATCGGATCAGGGTGGGAGAATTCAGCTGGAAAGATGATTTCCGGGACCTCCACCCGTCTCCGTTCGGGCATGGTGTATATGCGCGCTCCATCCGGGCTTTCATGTCTGCTGCTTTTGATGCAGCGGAGAAGGCTAAGCCCCGTTCGCACAGACTGCCGAAGATGATCGATCCGGCCAGTTATTCGATGGGGCGCTACGCAGATATCCGGCAGGCCACCGATCTGCACGGATTTGTGTTGAATCCTTCCTGGACACCCAAAGACGGGGCGGGTACCCGAAAGCGATATGTCTCCGTTCCAGTCCTGGAAGGCAATGAGGCGGGCAGTGAACTGACATTCCGATTCCAGGGGAAGGGAGTGGGGATCTGCATAACTTCCGGTCCGGATGCCGGTGTAGTGGAGTATGAGATCGACGGAAGCATCAAAGGTACGAAACAGCTGCACACCCGCTGGAGCCAGTCGCTGCATCTGCCCTGGTATGTCATGCTGGAAGATGAATTAACATCGGGTCCGCATATTCTGAAAATGCGCATTTCGGACCAGAAGGCTGATCGCAGTAAGGGACATGCGGTACGTGTCCATCATTTTCTGGTCAATGGTCCGAAAGATTAACGGTATCGAAACTCATCAACGGCCGGTGTCCTCTGCATCAGCTCCGATTGCGGGCGAGATGCTATATCTCCGTAACCCTCAGGAGAAAAGATCCTCCGTTTCCCGGAAAATGGTCAATGCATCCGGATCCTTTAGCGTGGTCTCCTATGAATGGATCCTGGGCAGTTCGTACTTGAAAAAGTAACGCATGGACTGGAGTTTTCCCTGGTAGAAAGCGGTCGGGAGGGAGCGTCCGCCTGTCCATTGACCTGAGGCGGTCACACCCATTTTTAGCCACTGCCATCCCATGACGACCAGACTGCTCAGTTCCAGGAACAGATTGGCATCTGCGAGATAACGATCCAATTGTCCCCTGCCAGCAAAACCCTGCAGATGCGAAAGGACCGATTGCCATATGCTAACAGCGGACTGCAGCCGATGGGCGTAGGGTAAGAGGTCTTCATATTGAGCGGCAGCTTCTACGACTTTACTGATCTCGCGGGCCAGGTATTCCAGTGCCTTGCCGGATTCCATGCCCACTTTCCGGCCCAGCAGGTCGAGTGACTGGATGCCGGTGGTTCCTTCATAGATCGCCATGATCCGTATGTCACGATAGTATTGCTGTGCATCGAAATCCATCGTGTAACCATATCCGCCGAAGATCTGCAATGCCTGGCTGACGGAACGAATGCCCTCTTCTGATGGATAGGTCTTGACGATGGGGGTGAGCAGTTCCAGTAAAAGCCGAGCCCTTCGCTGATCTTCCCCCTCGCTGATTTTTTCCAGGTCTACGAGTTTCAAACACTCGGTGACCAGAGAAAAAGAGCCCTCAATGAAGCATTTCTGAGCCAGCAGCATGCGTCGGATATCAGCATGTCTGATGATGGGGATCTGTGGTTTGAGCGGATCCTTTTCCAGGATATGTCTGCCCTGTGGGCGTTCCCTGGCATAATTCAGGCTGTAGTGATAAGCGGCTGAGGCAATGGCCGCTGCCGTTTGTCCGACGGCGATGCGGGCCGCATTCATCATCTGGAACATGCAGGCAAGGCCACGATGCGCTTCTCCCACCAGGTATCCGACCGTAGGTCCTGTTTCACCAAATACGAGATGCGTCGTAGCGTAACCCCGCTGCCCCATCTTTTGGAAGTCGGCTACGCATTCGACATGGTTGTACACCAGGTCTCCCTCAGCTGAGGGCAGGAACTTTGGTATAAGGAACAGCGAAATCCCCTTCGTTCCTGCCGGTGCTCCTTCAATGCGTGCCAGCGTGAGGTGGATGAAATTATCGCAGGCCTCGTGTTCTCCGGCGGAGATGAAGATCTTCTGTCCGGAAATATGAAAGGCTCCATCGGGTGTTGGCCGGGCAGTGCTGCGGATATCTGAAAGCGAACTGCCCGCCTGCGGTTCCGTAAGTGCCATCGTTCCCTGCCAACGGCCTTCCATCATGGGTGGTACGAAGGTCTTTTTCAGTTCTTCGCTGCCAAATGTCGTGATCAGATCGATCGCACCTGTTGAAACGCCCAGATAGCCCTGGGCGCTGTTGTTCGCCGCCTCGAAGATCATGTGGGCCGTCGAAAAAAGAGTGTAAGGGAGCTGAATGCCACCATCCTCAAAATCTGTCGTGGCCGCAAACCATCCGGCATCGGCTACCGCCCTGAATATGTTCCGGAGTTGAGGATGCGTTCTAACGCCTCCGTCGCGATAAACTACAGGCTGGCTGTCCATCTCCTTGTAAAAGGGAAACATCTCCCGGTCGGCGATATCCCTGGCCGTTTGTAGCAGGAGTTCTATCTCTTCACGTCCACCCACGTGGGCAAACCGTGGATGCCTCGTCAGTTCCTCGATCCCGTGTACCTCGAAAAGGAGGAACCGGATGTCGTTCATATCGATATATGTGCGCTTCATTGTCGGATCATTTAGTGACTGGATGGATAAAGCCGGGCTGGCGATAGGCCGGATCCGGATAGGTGTAGAAGCCTGCGCCGGATTTCACGCCTTTTTTACCCTGATCGAGATATGACCGAAGTAATTCGGCAAAGCGCCGGCTTCTGGGATCCTGCTGGTTGCGGGTCACATGCCACGCCGTATCCAATCCGATGGCATCGAGGATACCGAAGGGGCCCATATCCATCTTAAAGTTTCCCATCCAGCTTCTGTCTACATCTTCGATGCTGGCCACGTCATGGGTCACCAGTGCTCCTGCCGCGCCGATCAGTGCCATGAGCATCTGATTGAAGACGTAGCCCGGGGCCTCCCGTTTCACGAAAACAGGCGTTTGCCGAAGAAGGGTGCCCAAATCCATCAGGAGCTCGCATACCCTCGGATCTGTTCCGGCATGTGGCATGATGTCCACGACGTTGGCGTGAAATACATCATGGAAATGGAAGGCGCAGAAACGTTCGGGACGACCACTGTCTTCCGCCATCTGCGAGGGTAGGAGATAGGAGGTGTTGGTGGTGAAGATCGTATGCGCGGGACAGAGACCTGCCAGTTGTCGCCAACCTGCACGCTTGATCTCCAGGTCTTCTACGACCGACTCGCTGACCAGGTCTGCATGCTCAGCGCCCTCTGCAAGGCTGGTGGTAAAGCGGATGCGTGCCAGTGCCCTTTCGGCATCCGCTTCATTCATCACTCCCTGTTCGATCAGATGCCTGATGATGCGCCGCTGGACTTTTCGGGCGGCGTCAAAACTGGCGGGATCAATGTCGTGGATGATCGTATCAAAACCGCTCCAGGCCGCCTGCAGGCCGATCCTCAACCCCATGGTACCTGCACCGATGATGAGTACCCGCTGTATGTCTGCCAAAGTTGTATCCATAAGATTGAATCTTTGATGTGTCCGATCTTTAAATATATCCGGCCCTGATGGTCTTTTCCGCTTGTCGGATGCTGGCTTTAAGCACGTGTACCAGACCGGCGAAACGATGATCCGTACTGTATCCCCGCTTGTATCTGGCGTAAATTTGCTGCACAATGACCCCGATCTTGTAGCACCCGAACACATGATAAAAGCAAAGGTTCGGTCTCTCCATGCCTCGTTGCGCTGCGTATCGGTCGATCACTTCGGACCGGGTCAGATTACCCGGCAGCCAGGTCAGATTATAAGGCTTAAGGGCCGGATCATCCCCGCTTTCCGACCAATAGGCCAGGGTGGTACCCAGGTCCATCAGGGGATCGCCGATGGTGGACATCTCCCAATCCAGTACCGCTGCCACTTGTGGTTCGCCGGTAACAGTATAAACGAGGTTATCGTATTTGAAGTCGTTGTGAATGACGGTGGCGGAGTTGTCTGCCGGCATGTTGTTAAGCAGCCAGGCTTCCGTTTCGGCGATGCCTTTGATCTCCTCAGTGGCAGATTGCTGGTATCTCCGGATCCAGCCGTTCACCTGCCGACTGACATAACCCTCCGGATGGCCAAGCGCAGCGAGTGGGGTACCCTGAACATTGATGGTGTGCAGTTGTGCCAGTGTATCCACGGCTGCACAGGAGACAGCGTGCATTTCCTTTGGGTCGGGCATCGCCTCCTGACCCTTTCGCAGCCGGTGGATGTGTCCCGTTACTTTCGACATGACGAAGAAAGGGATGCCGATGACATCATGATCCTCACAACAGGCCAGCGGATCAGGGATCTGTCGAAAGTGAGGCTGCAGAGCGGTCAGCATCCGGTATTCCCTACCCATGTCGTGGGCAGAACGGATGTCGGCACCCGGCGGCGGGGTACGGATTACGCAGTCACCCGCGGGTGCCTCTATCAGATAGGT
>CANHUK010000200.1 GCA_947463755.1 Chitinophagaceae bacterium | reverse complement strand
TCTACCGGCTGCCGAAACTGCGGAGCCTGAATCTCACCTGTGCCGGATTTGAGACGCTGCCCGACGGCATCTCGGCCCTCGGACGTCTGGAAGAACTGGTTTTATCGCACAACCTGCTGGAAAAAATGCCTGCCGACCTGGGTGGTTGTGCATCCCTGAGGCTGCTGGACATCGGATCCAACAGACTGACCTCGCTGCCCGCAGGGCTGGGCAACCTGCAAAAACTGGAACACCTCCTGCTTAAATACAACCGGTTGACCTCCTGGCCATCATCACTGGCGGACCTGCCGGCATTGGAGCACCTCGACCTGTCGTTCAACGAACTGGCGCCGGCCCTGCCGCCGGAGATCGGACGATTGAAGACCCTGAGATCACTGTTCCTGAACGGGAATCCGGGATTGGAAGAACTCCCGGCTGAACTGGCTGACCTCCCCGAACTGAATGACCTGCGGTTGGAACGATGCCCCGCCCTGAAACCATTACCCAACCGCCGTAACCTCAAAGGGGAAGAACTCCGGCAATTTCTGATCAAGCTGCGGCGCAGTCACGGCCAAACCGTGCCGGTTCAGAAAAAAAAGCGAACCCCGGAAGGACAGATGGAGCTGTTTTCAGGAGCCAGCGCACCCACACCTGCAAAAAGATACCAGGGGATCACTTCAACATCGATCAATCTGGGGCGACCCTCCAACAAACCCGGCACATCTAAAGCCGAATCGAGGCCTGCGCACATGGAACAGGCCCCGACACATGAACTACTGGATAGTCTGCTGAGCTATTTCAGGCAGGGCGACAAAAACCAGGAGGCAGCCGGCATGCAATTGTTGCGCACACTGGACGACGACGATCTGTACCGGGCCATCTTCGACCGATGGAACACCAGCCTCCTGGGAGACAAAGAACCATCGCGTTGGAGATGGGCTTTCAGGCATGGCGTCATGCTGTCAAAACATCAGATCTTGAGCTTGTTAAAGGATAATGACAATGGATTTCTGACACAACATTTTGACCTGTCGACCGTCACCGATCTATGCCTGGACATGGGAGAAACTCCCATTCCCGGTATTTTGAAATGCTTCCCCAAACTTCAACAACTTGATCTGTCATTGAATAGAAACGTACTTCCACCCGAGGTCGAACATATGCGACAACTGGTGAAAGTAGAGATCAATGGCCTCCGGCAGAAGCGTCCCCTCCAATGGCATAACTTCCCCGTACTTCGATCCATAAGATTGCGAAACACTCAGATACCCGCTCTAAGTTGCGTGCATTGCCCGGAGCTCAAAAAACTGATCTTTCGGGATGGGGATTGCAACGATATCTCTGTGGAGCAATGCCCGGGTTTTGAGACCCTCAAACTGGGCAATATCAGCTTGAAAACACTCAGGGTATCCGATCCGTCTCCCATCAGCACCCTTGAGTTGGTTGATGTTCCGCTGATGCAAAGCATTGTGCTGCCTCCCCTGCTTGGTCTAAGATCCCTTCATTTGCATGCACAATCGAATGATACCCTGCTGAAAGAAGTCTTTATTTCGGAGGCTTTGGAAGTCCTCTGGATCGACAACCCGCCCGGTTATGGAAGCCATACCTGGCATCCCAAAGACCCGGTCCCCCTGCCTATGCCTGCCAGTACCCGACTGAAAGAAGTCATGCTGAGAAACCTCGGGATGAAAGATTTTCCGCTATGGTTGCTGGACCAGCCCGAACTTACCCTGGTCTCCCTGCCGCTGAATAAACTGTCTGTGGTACCGGCCGACTGGAGCCATCTGAGTGTGCTGAAAACCTTCGACATCTGCCATAACCTTGTCAGGTCTTTACCACCCGGCATCAAACTGCCCGCATCACTTGAAAACATCAACCTGTCTGGCAACCGCCTGAAGAAAGTGCCCATCGAACTGGCGGAGCTCCCTAAGTTGAACCGCCTGTCGCTGGGGACCCAAACCAACCAAAGTCTGTCAGACACCACACTCGATGACATCCCTTCGGAGATTAGTCTGAAACCTGGATTGAAACTGGAAGTAAAACTGCGGAAGCAGGACCTGCGCAGGATGCGGGCCCGCAATGCGGCAGCGCTGATGCATCTGGGACGACCCTGGGAAGGTGAACTGACGAGAGACTGGGAGAAACCATCTGATTAAAGATCGGTTCAACACCGATCGATCTGTAAAGAAAGATGATCCAATCGGATGCGCTCCTGCTCGATCCGCCCGTTGATGCCACGCAATCGTTCAAAGGCATCCACTTCCGCTAAAGTCAAACCCTCCGGAATGCCAGGCCGGTATCGCTGAGGCTGATCCACCATTTCCGCCTGATGGGCGGCAACCGTTTCGGGGTCCATGCAAAAAGAGATGGCATGCGGATACATGGACCGGAAAGAAGCCAGCATGCGGAATCCATCCTCATCCAGATCACCCCAGTAAAACAGACGGGATCGCTGAAAAAGTGGAATATCCTTCAAGAGGGACAGCGCCTTGCCGAACCCGAAGACAGCGACCGCACCCGATCTTTGTGGCAAGAGATGAAGGTTCGTTTCGTTTTCCACAAGCCAAACCTCTTCAACGGACCATAACAATCGCCTCATTCCCTCCACGGGCAGGGCCGTCAGCACATGACCATTGGCCTCGGTCCGACAGCGTTCTTCATCCAACCACCGGATCGGAAAAAGAAGGGGCTTACGAAAAAGAAAAAAAGCAGTTTCAAGGTCTGCGACATCTGCTGAAAATCTGTCGGGATCGATCGATCTGAGCAGTCCAAGCAGTAAGTACTGCCTCAACTTCAGCCATTTGGTATGGACCGGCACGGAAATGCTTCGCAGGAATCCGCTGCGATCTTCCAATAACAGGAGTTTGTCCACCACGTTCATGATCTGAGGCCACTCGGCATCATATTCAATCAGCGCTTCCGGACTTGATATGATGAATGATCGGACCTCCGAGCGCCATGTAGTCAATATGTTCAGCCAATGATCGAACTTCGCGTAAGCATGACCGTTAGTTGTCAAAAAAGCAAGGTCATCAGGAGTATCAACGGTGATCCGTTCCGGCCACTGCTGCACCCCGACCCGCCGGCTCGTATGCTGCCCCCAGGTGACCGTCCATCCCAGTTTACCTTCCGTTTTCTCATATTTCTGCAACAAACGGATCTGGAGATGCAGCTCAGTAGTCGTATCCGGCATCCGCCCGAATCCGCGTACATCAAAGGGTTCGAATGACTTCCCCTCCGCCAGGATCCTCAACATCTGCCGGTAACGTTGCTGCAGGGATCGTATGGAAGGATGATCGCTCACGCCTCTGCCATCTTATCCTTCAATTCCTTGATCGTCATATTATAGATCACACTGTGTCGGTCATTCACCCGCTGCACCAGATGCACGTGTGCGATGTAGTCTTGCACGATCTGGATCTTATCGCTCGGGGTGACCACCAGCAATTGCAGGTGCAATTGTTTACACAGGTCCATCAGATAGGTCGCCTTGTCTTCGTCCTGATTGCTGAAACTCTCATCCACCGCAATGAACCTCAGACTTCTGCTGTTCTTGCCTTCCCGCGTGATACCGAACTGATAAGCGATGGCACTGCAAAGGATGGTGTAGGTCAACTGAGGCTTTTCACCGCCGGAGAGTTGTCCCATCTGTCGGTATGATTTCCGGAGCTCATCCGTGTTGCGATATCGCTCATCGGCCCAGAACTCAGACCAATTGCGGACATCGAGTACGCGTAACCGATAACGTTCATCAGCATCGAGCTCCTCGATCAGCGGCTGTACCTTCTGCCGGAAATGCAGGGCTTTCTCCTCAAATGCACTCCGCTGCCAGTCGGCCGCCTGGGGCAGGGCCTCCAGCAAACGGTGGCGGAAGGATTTTATGTTTGCATCCACCACGGTGCGACGACCCAGCTGAATGTACGTATCCGGTGCGCGGTTGAAATTGATACCCGCCAGTGAGCTGTTCAGTCGCCGGATGCTCTCCTGGATATCACGCTCCCAGCGCTCGAGGTCCTCGTTGAAGCCGCCGATCTTATAGGTAATGGTGTCGTTGATATAATTCTCGAAATCCCGCTTGAACCGGGGCAGGTTCTCGGTGCGTAACACGGTCAGCCAGTCTTCGTATTCCTGCGCATGCCGGGCCTCTTCGGGGAGGTGTTGCACATCCCCCAGCCAGTCGGGGAATCGCTGCAGCAGTTGTGCATTCGGACGCTGGATCTTGTCAATCGCCCGCTGGATAAGGCCTTCTGCTTCATGGACCCTTGTCCTTGCGGATTTCTCCCGCTGCTGACGGACCTCCCTGAAACTGGTGTATATCACTTCGATCGTTTCCAGGGTAACATTTCCGAGTTCTTCGGCGAAGCGCACCGGAAATCTGATCAACTCATCCCGCTCCGCGTCCGTGATCTGCGCCAAAAGTGGTGCAATGGTTTCACGTCGCTGACGCATTTCTTCAGATGAATCCGTCACCCGGTTGAGTCGCCGGAGCTGTTCATCCCGCTCCAGTTCCACCGATGCCCGCATCGCCACAATGCCATCGAGCTGTTGCTGCAATTGCTTCAACTGATCATCGCTCTCCCTCAGTTTGGCGATCTGACGTTCTGTATCATGAATACGGCGCTGCCAGCCTTCTGTGTCAATGGCCGGAAAACCGCGGTGGGCGGCGATCTGCTGCGATGCGAAGCGCTGGTCGGTCAGTCGAACTTTACGTTGGCGACAGCGACGAAGTGTCTCATCCGCATCGCGGATCACATCCACCAGATCCGTCCTGCGCTTCAGCAGGAACTCCTTTTTCGCCGTG
>CANHUK010000199.1 GCA_947463755.1 Chitinophagaceae bacterium | reverse complement strand
ACCGGTGATGTTGTCTAAGGTCTTGTCATCGGCCATCTCCTGGGGAGGCAGGTGGTTGTGATAATCGATGATGGGCATGTCCCGTGCGAACTCATGATAAAGGCGCACGGCGGTTTTGTTGGTCAGCAGGAAGTTTTCGTCGAGAAAGGGTTTCATTACGATTTCAGTTATATAGATCTAGAAATGCCCAGTTCCAATCCCCTGAGTTCTGCGAGTCCCCGCAGTCGGCCGATGGCCGTGTAACCGGGATTGGTCCGCTTGTGCAGGTCGTCCAGCATCTGGTGCCCATGGTCAGGACGCATCGGAATGGCGATGCCGCGTTTGCGCATGACCGCCAGTACTTCCTTCACGACGGCATACATGTCTACATCGCCGGTCAGGTGGTCATCTTCAAAGAAATCCCCGTCGTCGTTGCGGCGGGTGCTTCGAAGATGCAGGAAGTTGATCCGGTCTCCGAAACGGGCCACCATGGCAGGCAGGTCATTGTCCGCGCGCACGCCGAAGGAGCCGGTGCAGAAGCAGAGACCATTGTGCAGGGAGGGCACGGCAGCGAATATCTGTTCGAGATCAGATGCCCCACGCACGACCCGGGGCAATCCGAGGATGGGATAGGGAGGATCATCGGGGTGGATGACCATGAACACCCCGGCTGACTCGGCTACGGGCACCACTTCACGCAGGAAATCAATGAGATGACCTCTCAATCCCTGCTCATCGATGCCTTCATACTGTGCCAGGGCGTCGCCGAACTGTTCGATGGTGAAACTCTCCTCGCTGCCCGGGAGTCCGGCAATGATGTTCCGCTGCAGCAACAGACGCGCATCGGCATCCATGTCGGCAAAACGCCGGGCGGCACGTGCCCGCTCAGCTTCAGTATACTCGGTTTCCGCACCGGTCCGCTTCAATATGAACAGATCGAAGGCCATGAAGGCGGCCTTTTCAAAGCGCAGGGCCCGGCTTCCGTCGGGCATGCCAAAGGAGAGGTCCGTGCGGGTCCAGTCCAACACGGGCATGAAGTTGTATGTCACGATCCGGATGTCGCAGGCTGCGAGGTTCCGGATCGACTGACAATAGTTTTCGATGCAGCGGTGAAAATCGCCCCGACGTGTCTTGATCGACTCATGCACGGGCACGCTTTCGACCACATCCCAGGTAAGTCCTGCGGATTCGATGATCGTCTTGCGTTTCATGATCTCTTTGACCGTCCACACCTCGCCATTGGGGATGTGGTGCAGAGCGGTAACGACCCCCGTGCATCCGGCCTGCCGGATGTCCGACAGGCTCACGGGATCGTTGGGACCAAACCACCGCATGGTCTGTATCATCATGGGTTGAACGTTGTCTTTCGTCATATCACTCATCTTTCCATTCACATTTATTAGTTTCAGTCCATATCGCGGTACGTATCATCGATCCACCTCATCGATAGCCCATTCCCTCGCCATTATTGAACAAGGCATAGCCGGGTTTTTCGAGGTAGCCGGGGACATCCGATAACTGCGACTGTGCCTTCGCCTCCGAGACCGGTGTACTGAAGGGCATTTTGCCTTTCGGATCAAACCGCCCGGTCAGGATATCAAGTATGGCTTCCGGCGTGCAGCCGAAAGTCGCCAGCACGGATCGAATGCCTTTTGGATCTTGATCGGCATATACTTCATCGATCACCCAGGGATTGGTATAGTTCACGATCAGATGCGTCGGCTTGATGGCTGACAAGCGATTGACCCGGGCCACATCGATCCGGTTCTTTGAGAGGGACAACATCAACGGCAGGCTGTCCGACTCAAAGAGTGAACGGGCACCCGGTATCAGCCAGACGACGATCTGGTCGGCTTCCGCCGGATCCTTCACAAAGGTGACTGGCAGGCCATGTCCTTCAGGGGCGTGAATATTGGCCGGGGCGTTCGCACCACGTCCGGCCGGCATGATCTCCATGTAGATCCGGGTACCGGCCGCCAGGGGCAGGGCTTTACCGTGATTGCGCAATAAAACGACGGATTTTCGGAAAGCCTCTTCTGCCCGCTGCCTGAAATCCGGGCGACCGACGGTCTTTACCGCTTCCTCCACATTCACGTATGGATCCTCAAAAAGTCCGAGGCGGAATTTCTCGGTCAGCAGGCGTTCCACGGAGGCGTCCACCAGTTTCAGGTCCACCATGCCACTACGCAGGGTCTGCAGCAGTTGGGAAGGGTCCGCCGCGCCGGAGTATAGGTTTACCCCGGCTTCGAGCGATCTCTTATACCGCTCCTGAATGCTGAGGTGTTCGACCCCCCAGGGCATCATTTCGATGGGACCGGTATCGGAATTGATGATCCCTTTGAAGCCCAGCTCGCCACGCAGCAATTCCTGCAACACGCCCTTGTTGTAGGCATAGGCGACTTTTTCGTATTTCGTGTCGTTGGGGATGGAGTAATAGGGCATGATGGCCGAGGTGCCTGCACGGATGGCCTCCCGGAAAGGGATCAGGTTGTTGCGGAACATGCCGCCGGGAAAGATCTCCTGCTTTCCCCAGGAGAAATGCGGATCATGGCCGCCTTCGGTGGCACCACCTCCCGGGAAATGCTTGGTGGTGAGGGCAACCGACCCCTTACCCAGCGCAGGGCCCTGAAAACCGCGAACCACTTCATACATCATCTTTCCTACCCATTCGGCATCCTCTCCGAACGTGCCTTCCACACGCTGCCAGCGCGGCTCGGTGGCCAGGTCGGCCATGTACATATATCCCTTGCGGAGGCCGACGGCGGTCCATTCCTGACGGGCCATGTTGGCGAAATCCCGGATCAGCGCCAGATCGCGGGTGGCGGAGAGGCCCAGTTCGCCCGGCCAGGCCGTGAAATCGGTACGGCCCACACTCAGGCCAATGGAGGCATCTCGGGTGATGTGGTTGCGCGGGTTGGAGGCCACGATGGCCGGGATGCCCAGGGGTTGTTCCTCACACACAGACTGCAGGTTGTTGGACCATTCTGCGATCAACCGGGCCGGGGCATTCGCCCGCAGGATAAAATGACGCAAATGAAAAGTACTGACACCCTTCGTAGTGCCTGCCGCCGACATATTCCGGAATGGCAGCGGCTTTTTGGTGAACATATTCATGCTGTCCACCAGGTCCTGTTCATTGAAACCGCTCCCGATCGGGCCTGCCGCCCGGTTCCTTTCGAAAGCCCAGTCGTTCTCCATCCGGGTGGTGGAGATCAGCATGAAACCTGCCTTCTGCTCGAGCGTCATGCGAGACCGCAAGTCACGTGCACGGACTTCCGGAGTCAGTCGCCAATCCTCGTATGGATCCAGCCGGCCATTGCGATTGAGGTCCTTGAACTGCAGCTTCCCCACCGAAATCAGCGGTACGCTGCGATGCCCAAGCACAGGCTGCGCCGTTAAAGCCGGCTGTGCCTGCAAGCCACCGGCGAGGGCCAGGAGGACGGTGAGCAGCAAGGAGATGAAAGGTCTCATGCGGTTGGGGTCTTTGAAGCGCATAAAAATATACGTTTTAGTTATCAATGTCCACGAAAACAATGAAATCGATTGCGTAAACAACCCTGATCCGATCGGGCTGTCGCGGCTGGACCATCACAGGGCACATAGTTGTAAAAAACAAGGCTTCGACCGAACAAGGAGAAAAATCGATCGATAAACTCCGAAAACGTTTGCGTTGCATTTTCGGAAATCTCGGCAAATTTTACTTTAACATTGTATTCAAACCTCATCGAAAATGTCAAAAGTGAGTTTACGGGATCTGGCGAAGACGCTGGACGTGTCCATTTCGACTGTTTCAAAGGCGTTGCGTAACAGTTACGAGATCAGCGCGGAGACGAGGGAACGGGTGATGGAGGCCGCACGGCAGTTGGGTTATCACCCAAATCCGTATGCCGGTTCACTCCGGCATCACAAGAGCAAGACCATCGCCCTGCTGGTGCCGGAACTGACGAATAATTTCTTCATCCAGGCCATCAGCGGTGCGGAGTCTGTAGCCCAGGAGCGCGACTACCACATCCTGATCTACAATACCCATGAGCAGTACCAGAAGGAAGAAAGCATCATCGGACACCTGGGCAACGGACGGGTCGACGGGGTGATCATGTCGCTCACCAGTGAAACCGGACGCTATGACCATCTGAACGATCTGATCCAATCGGGGATCCCGATCGTGTTCTTCGACCGCATCGCCCACGAGATCGAAACGGCGAAGATCACAACAGATGATTTCACGAGCGCCTTCAACGGAACTGAACACCTGATCCGTCACGGTTGCCGAGATATTGCATTCCTTTCGCTGTCAGACTCGCTATCGATCGACAATAAGCGGAAACAGGGATATCTGGAGGCCCTGAACAAACATGACCTGAATCTTCCGGCCTCCCGCATTGTACGGTGCGAGGGGGATGATGCCGGTAACCATACCCGGATCCGGGAACTCCTGCAGGCGGAAAAGCGGCCGGACGCCATTTTCGCCTCCGTTGAAAAACTGGCGCTCTCCACTTACAACGCCGCCCGGGATGCGGGTGTCAGGATCCCGGAAGACCTGAAGGTGATCTGCTTCTCAAACCTGCGCACTGCCCCACTCCTGAACCCCTCGCTGACCACCATCACCCAGCCCGCCTACCAGATGGGCGCCCAGGCGGCGACCGTGCTCTTCAAATACCTCGAGAAAAAGCGGCCGGTGATCCAGAATGAGAACATCATCCTCAAATCCGAACTCATACCCAGGGACTCGACCCGGAAAACCAGCAACTGACCCCCCCCCTCCTGGAGATCTTTATCACACAAAAAAAGGGGTGTATTTTCATTT
>CANHUK010000198.1 GCA_947463755.1 Chitinophagaceae bacterium | reverse complement strand
TTGGAGGCCGGGGCTATGAGCATATCATGGTCATCGAAGGAAACGATGAAAGAGGCATCGATGTGGGGGTCATGACCCGCGAATCTTACCCCCTCCGGCTCATGTGGAGCCATGTCCATGAGAAATCCGAATCGGGATTCCCGCTGTTCAGCCGCGACGCACCGGAATACGAGGTTCGAATGCCCGACGGAGACAGGCTCTGGGTCATCCCCTGTCATTTCAAAAGTAAGTTCGGCGGCGATAATGCCTCGTCCCGAAAAAAACGGGCACTACAGGCCGGCAAGGTGGCCGAGATCTACAAAAGGCTGAGAAAGGAGGGAGACCGAAACATCGTGGTACTTGGAGATTTCAACGATACGCCGGAGAGTGCGCCACTCCGCAGCCTGTTGAAGGAGACAGATCTGAAAGATGTGTCACAGCATCCATCCTTCGATACAGGCACCTACAAGGGGACCGGTACTTTTGGACCCGGCACCGCCGCCCATAAGATCGATTACCTGCTGCTGTCTCCGGATCTTTTCAAACGTGTGACCGCCTGCGGACTTTTTCGTAAGGGCGCCTGGCCCGGCGGAGGATCAAAACCCCGCTGGGAAGTTTATCCCGAATTGAAACGCGAAGAACATGCGGCCAGTGACCATCATCTGCTCTGGGTAGAATTGACCTGAAGGCTCGTGATGAAATAAATATAAAAGGGGCGCGGTCATCCGCGCCCCTTTTATATGATCACCATGAGAGATCAGAAATCCAGCGTCAGCCTGGCGAACAGGTAACGACCGTTCATGCCCAGTTGCGTCACGCGGCGCGAATAGTTGAACTGGTTGTTCGAAGACACGGCGTTGTTGTTGACCACACCGCGCGCACTCGCGGAGCTGACCTCCACGAACTGATCGTAGGTGGGACTTCCAACCGTCACATCCAGCCGCTTGTAATAGCCCTTTGAGGCAATCAACAGATCAGGATATACATCGAACAGATTGTTGGCACCCACCGATACGCGGAACCCCTTGTTCAGCTTGTATCCCAGGGTCAGATCGGTCGTAGTGCGGGCACCCAACTCCTGGACATAGAACCAGTTTGTGGCACCGCCGCCTTCGACATGCGTCACCTGACCGAAGTAGGTGCTCCTCAGCAGCGTGTTGAACCTGCCCGCGCGATAGCTCAGGCTGACATAGCCCTTGACCTTCGGATTACCATCCATGAGGGTGGCCTTGTTGATCGGACTCATGTAAGTGGATTCGCGGCCTTTCAGTTTGTCGGATACCTTGGTCGCACCCTGGATCTGGCGTTCGGTGAAAGTACCGGCAAACTCAATGCGGAGCGACTGCTTTCCGCGCATCCTCACATTGTACGACATGATAGCGTCGACACCACGCGTCCTCAGGTCGGTCGCGTTGGCCATGAAAACCCCGCGGGATGCGTTGTTCAACAACAGGATATTATAGATCTCCTGCTCCTGGGCATTGCCGCCATTGCGTCCCTGGAAAGCATCTGTCAGGATGATGCGATCGGTCACGTAGGTTGAAAATCCATCGACTGTCAGTGAGAAGCGACCCTTTTTCAAGGTCGCACCCAGACTCACACTCCGGGAGATCTCAGGACGAAGGCTCGGGATGCCCAGCAGCTGGGCAGCCTTGCTGTCGTTCGGCAGCGTCGCATCGTCAAAGGCTACACCACCCTGGAATACGGTAGAGGTCTTGGTCAGATAGCGCTGCTGAAGGGCAGGCGCACGGAAACCGGTGCTTGTGGATCCGCGCAGCGAGAAGTTGTCGGTTACACGGTAGCGGCCGGCCAGCTTACCACTCAGATTGCCGCCGAAATCGCTGTAATTCTCATACCGCAGTGCAAGGTCGAACAGCAAGCGCTTATTGGGTTCCATTTCGAGATCGGCATAGACCGCACCGGATGTGCGGTTGCGGCTCAGTGAGTTATCAGGACGGAAACCCGGGAATACCTGGGAACCTCCGGCGGGAATGCCGGTTGAATTGTCTGCCAGCCTGACGGAAGTGGGCGTGCCGTTCAGCACATCCACCTGTCCGCCCGTCCGACGCATATAGTTGGCCCAGGAGGCTTCCTCACCTTGCTTCTGCTCGTAGTTCTCATACCTGAACTCCGTACCGAGTGCGAGGTTGGTAAAGAAATTTCCATCGAGCTTGCGGCTGACATCGAAATTGGTGGTGTTCTGACGGAATGCCAGCGTGCCGGCGTCGAATTCGGTCTGCTTCAGGCCATTGTTGTACCAGCCGGATACGTTCAGCGTATTCTCGATATTAAAGGAGAAGGAGTTGCTGCCGTAGACGTTGCTCAGATCATAATTCCATGTTCCAAGCCGGCCCTTGATCCCTGTACCTACCGAGATGTCGCGGATCGTGGAACTGATCTCCGGAAGGAATCCCTTGGGATAGATCGACGGAATATTCGTAGCCTGGAAGGGCATGCGATAGAATCCGGTGGAGTTGCCGTTGCGCAGGCCCAGGATGCTGAAGAAGTAGAACTCGCTTTCTCCCTTCAACTTGATGGCGCTGTTGATCACCCCCTGGATATTGCGGGTGCGTGATTGTCCCACACGCATCTGGAAGAAGTCGCGGTTCACACCCAATTGGTTCAGCACCGCATTGCTGGCGGCATCGCCGGATGTACGGTTGTCAATATCTCCTGTACGCTCACCGGACCGGATGGTCGGTTCGCGCTGGTCGTAGTTCAGGGTGGCATTCAGGAAGCTTCCCTTCTTTTTGCCCAGCTGCCAGCCATAATTAAGTGCGGCACTGATCTTCTGTCCGTCCGTCACACGCCGGTCGATGTACAAGGGATCCTTGCCCTGCGTGAAGACTCCGGGATTGGCGTGGGTATAGGCCTGAAAGGTGGTGTTATTGGCACCATAGCTCACTATCGCGCGGCCCTTGTTGACATCACGGTTCAGCTGGACGTTCAACACGCCCGCGATCGCGTCCGAACCATATTGCGCCGCCGCACCATCCCTCAGGAGTTCGATCCGGTCGATCGATCCGGCTGGGATCGCATTCAGGTCGGTGCCCACAGATCCGCGGCCCATCGTACCATTCACATTCACCAGCGCCGAAGTGTACCGACGCTTGCCGTTGATCAGTACCAGGGTCTGATCCGGGCCCAGACCACGCACCGTCGCCGGATCGATGTGATCCGTTCCGTCGGCCACCGTCTGCGTGGTAGAGTTGAAGGAAGGTGCAATGTTATTAAGGATGTCCGTGATGTTGGTCTGCGGAGCATCTACCACCAGCGTTTTGAGGTCAAGCACGTCCACCGGAGCCGTCGACTCGAGTTTGGACCGGGGGAGGCCACGTGTACCGGTGACGACCACCTCGTTGATATCTCCGGAACCCGGCTTCAGATTGACAGCAACCGATGCCTCAGCACCCAGCTTCACACTGCCCGTCTCGTACCCGGAGAAACTGATCTCCAGCACGTCTCCGGATGCCGCCGAAATGGTAAATTGACCGGCGTCATTGGTCAGCCGGCTCGATTTGGTGCCCTTGATGGTGACGGTAGCACCCGTCATAGGCTTTCCGGTTTCGTCCTTGACGGTTCCGGAGTAGGTTTTTTGCTGCGCAACAGCCGTTGTTCCCAGCAAGAACAACAGCAGCAGCGATGGGATGAATTTCATGAACGAAGATTTTGGTTTGAAAACTTGAGATGCAAAGCGATATCAGGACGCAAATTAGTCTATTATTTTAATAGACTAATAACATTTCACGCCCTGGTACCCCCTTAACAAATGCATAACATTTTTTTCATATTCTTGTTCATTGAAAGCACCACAACTCCAAATATATGTTGAACATGTTTGCCCATGGTTTTGATCCATCCTCGCTATGTGCACAAACCTGGAGTTGACCGCACCGCAAATCTCTCATGTCTTCGCTCTATGCGAAGGAGTGATCTGAGCGAAGACCACCCCACATGTCCCGTCGATGTGTAATATGCCATCAGGACTTGTTATTACGTCATGAATGTCACATTTTTGCATTTACACAACATTTAATCCCACCCATGAGTCAGATTTCATCCCGGGTAGAACGCAAACGTCAAAGAAATAAGGAGCGGAATCGGAAATTGTCATTCTGGGTGGCACAGACCATCCTGGCAGGCATTTTCTTTCTCTCGGGGGTATTGAAACTGCTCATGTCTCCGGACGCCCTGGCCCAGTCGGATCCCTGGATCTACCAGGCACCCGTCTGGATGGTCAATCTGATCGGTGTAGTTGAAATGGCGGCCGGCGTGGGGATCATTCTCCCCGCGATGTTGAAATACCGGACGATCTGGAGCCTGCGGGCAGCCTACGGCATCCTCTGTCTGCTCGTCCTGGCCTTTATTTTTCACGTGATCCGGGAAGAATGGAGCATTTTACCCCAGATCATTATTCTCGCGGCACTGGACATCTATGTGCTGTGGGGGAGATTGAAAATAGATCCTATCCGAGACGAAATGCCGTTGCGACGCTGATCACAGCGGCGCTTTCTTTACCCTGACGGCATTCAGTCCCTTGGGACCGGATTCCACATCGAAAAGGACCTTGGTATTCTCCGGAAGCTGTTCCTCCATATCGTTTACATGGACGAAAATGCTTTCTTTGGTGCGCTGATCGCGGATGAACCCGAAACCCTTGATGCTATTGAAAAAGGTGATGACCCCCTGACGCATCGCCTCGTCTCCCTCAGGGATCCGGTCGCGCGGAACGCTGATCTCGATATCTTCCAGCTTCACTTCCTGTTTGCGTGAAGGGTCAGGCGGGGTGGAACTAATGTTGCCGTTCTCGTCGAGCCAGGCGATCATATC
>CANHUK010000197.1 GCA_947463755.1 Chitinophagaceae bacterium | reverse complement strand
GAGGTCTTCAGCAATGATCACCAGCGGAGCGCCCTGCTGTGCAACTTTCTCCAGGATATGCAGGATGTCCTTCATGGCGGACACCTTTTTGTCGTAGATCAGGATATAGGGACTAGCGAGTTCACACTCCATCTTGTCAGGGTTAGTGACGAAATACGGAGAGATATAACCGCGATCGAACTGCATACCTTCTACGAGTTCGATGCTCGTTTCGGTGCCGCGCGCCTCTTCGACGGTGATGACACCATCTTTACCAACCTTGCTCATGGCGTTGGCGATGAGTCTGCCGATCTCGGGATCGTTGTTGGCGGAGATGGATGCGACCTGTTCGATCTTTTTGGAATCGCTGCCGACGGTTTGTGATTGCTTCTTAAGGTTCTCAACAATGATGTCGACCGCCTTGTCGATGCCACGCTTCAGGTCCATCGGATTGGCACCTGCTGCAACGTTCTTCAGACCTTCGGTGATGATGGACTGGGCCAGCACCGTAGCCGTAGTGGTACCGTCACCGGCAACATCGGCAGTCTTGGAAGCCACTTCCTTCACCATTTGAGCACCCATGTTCTCGATGGGGTCTTCCAGTTCGATCTCCTTCGCCACAGACACACCATCCTTGGTGACCGCGGGGGAACCGAATTTCTTCTCGAGTACGACATTGCGGCCTTTGGGACCCAGGGTCACCTTCACGGCATTCGCCAGCACGTCCACGCCCCTTTTCATCTTGGCGCGGGCTTCAGTATTGAAGTACAACTGTTTAGCCATTATTCAGCGGTTTTAACGTTTAAAAGATTGTTTGATGGATAACGCGTGGATCAGGCGATGGCCAGGATATCTGACTCGCGCATGATCAGGTAGTCGATGCCCTCGATCGAGATCTCGGTGCCGGAATACTTTCCGTAAAGTACCGTGTCTCCTGCCTTGACGGTCATGGGTTCATCCTTCTTTCCGGGTCCGGCAGCCATTACGGTGCCACGCTGGGGCTTTTCCTTGGCCGTGTCGGGAATAATGATGCCTCCGGCGGTCTTCTCCTCTGCGGGAGCGGGCTTCACGATTACCCTGTCATGCAAGGGGGTAATGCTGAACTTCTTAGCCATAGCTTGAGTTTTAAAAATGGGTTTAAGAAATGAAGATGTTGTTATTGATGTTGGCCGCGCTGATTTTCCGCGGCGTGCCAATCCCTGAGCGAATACCGTACCAAGTGCCAAAGCAGGAAAAGATGTCAGACCATGTCTGCCGAAGACTACGTTCGGACTGCCATATTGCAGGCGTCCTGCTGTTTTTGCTGACATTTTTTCAGTCGAATACAGAAATAACCCGATTACGATTTATTCAGAGTATCTTTGGCGCCTCAACAGTTCTTTTTACAAGATGATCAGCAGAAGAAGCATTCGGGTGAAAGTGATGCAGACGCTATATGCCTACGAAACGGCCAATGGCGGCATGACCGAGCGACAGGCCAGGGATATCCTCAAAGGGAAAATGGACCAATCGGCCGGTTTGTTCACCTACCTGGTCTACCTTGTTACTGAAACGGCCCGGTACGTAGAAACCGATGCCGCCCGCAGATCTTCCAAACATCTCCCATCCGAAGAAGATCTGAACGTCAACATCAAGCTCGCAGGCAACGCCCTTCTTTGGCAAACCATGGAACATTCCGGATTTGCGGAGATGGTCGAAAAAGGCGGATTCTTCTCCATGAAAGATACGGAACTGGTTCGCGCCCTGTTCCGGAAACTATCCGGCACCCCCGAATATACCGACTACCTGTCGAAACCTTCGCGGGAGCGTCACGATGAACGCGACATCCTCACCTTCATCTTCAACGACATCATGTTGCCCGATGAAGACCTCGATGCCCATCTGACAGAATGCTTCGTCAATTGGGAGGATGACGCCGAAATGATGCAACAGATGGTGCTGAACTACCTGCACAAACCCGGTGCATACGATTTCTTCCATATTGTTTCAGCCGAAAAGCGGAAATACGGCGACGACCTGCTCCGAACCGCCATCGAGAAGCAGGAGCTATGCCTCGATCACATCCGGCCGAAGCTAAAGAACTGGGATGCAGAGCGGATCGCGCATCTCGACATGATCATCATGCGCCTTGGGGTATGTGAATTCCTTTTCTTCGAAACCATTCCGGCAAAGGTGACCATCAACGAATACATCGATGTGGCCAAGGAGTACAGCACGACACAGAGTGGTCAATTCGTCAACGGGATCCTCGACAATATCCACAAGGAGCTGGAACGTGAAGGAGCACTTCGTAAGGTCGAGTACCGCAAATAGACGCGGTTTACCTATTTTTACATCCCAGGCGGCAAGCAACGACGGCTCCAACGCCGTAATATGCTCCGTCCAATCAAACTACAATTCTCACGTATGACATCCGCTTACATCATCGTCGGACAAGCCCCTGCCAACGCAGGCACCATGCAGCTCATTTTGCTCGGTGGCATGGTACTGGTATTCTACTTTTTCATGATCCGCCCCCAGGCTCAGAAGGCCAAGAAGGCCAAGAGTTTCCAGGATGCGCTGCAGAAGGGCGACAAGGTCGTGACCATCGCCGGCATTCACGGTGTGGTTTACAAGATCAACGATGACAGCACCATCCAGCTGGAAGTATCTCCCGGCAGCTACATCAAGCTGGAACGCAGCGCCATCAGCCTCGAGATGAGCGAGCAGGTCAATAAGACCGCCGCCGCTGCTACCAAGTAAACATCGCATACTTACGGGCGCAATCATGCTCAAGATCGGGCTCACCGGCGGCATCGGCTCCGGAAAGACAACAGTGTCCGACATCTTCAGGGTGATGGGTATCCCTGTGTACTATGCAGACGCCGCCGCCCGCAGGATCATGCGTGAAGATCATGCCATCAGGGCCCGGATCATTGAGTCGTTTGGACCGCAGTCGTACCGTGGTGACTTACCTGATCGCGACTGGCTTTCAGCGAACGTATTCAGGAACAGGGACGCCACGGAAAGGATGAATGCCATCGTGCACCCCGCCACGATCAGTGATGCCCGCGGCTGGATGGGACGACAAAAAGGCATATATGCCATAAAGGAGGCGGCCCTCATATTCGAAAGCGGGGGCGAACGCGACCTTGACCTCGTCATTGGTGTCACAGCCCCGCCTGAACTCCGGATCAAACGCGTCATGCATCGCGATGGCCTTTCCCGCGATGCCGTCCTTCAGAGAATGGCGCGTCAGATGCCTGAGGACGACAAGATGAAACGCTGTCAGTTTGTCATTATAAATGACGACCGGACGGCACTGATCCCACAGGTGCTGAAGATCCACCGGAAACTCGTCGGTCTGGCTGACGGTCAACCCGAAATGGCCTGAGCACCCAACCCCGCTCCTCAAACCCAAGGATGCCCGACTCCGCTTTCATACCCGGCTTTCCCTCTCTCGCAGACCATGCACTCATCTGGATCTTCGGATGGATCATGCCCTTTTTGTCTGGCGTGAAGGGTCGCGAATCGCTTGATGGAGTCATTTTCACCGAATCGATCCGCAGAAGATTCTACCTCGGCAATAGCCTGTTCCTGTTCATAGCCGCTGCGGTCGTCTCACTCTCCTGGATCCTCCAGGGGCGTCCCATGCGCAGCCTGGGATTCAGGGATATGGAACCAGGCACGGAGACCATTGTCATCGTACTCGTCCTCATCATCCTGCTCTGCTGGCTGGGAGACTTCCTGATCACCTACCGCAGACAGGCTGCTGGTAACGCATCAGCGTCTGAGAAGGGAGCGTTTCCCTCCTTCATGCCCGTCCATTCAAGGGAACTCCCGGCTTACTTGTTGCTGAGTCTGTCCGCAGCGGTGTTTGAAGAAACCATCTACCGGGGTTTCATGGTGACTTACTTCCTGCCCGCATCCAGGGGTGCAGAAGGGTGGCCCCTCGCAGCCGCAACCATACCTGCACTGCTCTTCAGCCTGGCTCACTATTACCAGGGGTGGAAGGCTGTCGTAAAGATCTGGGGATTTTCCGTAGGCCTCGGGGGCATCTATATGATCTCAGGATCACTATGGCCGGTGATGGCCATCCATTTCATCATCGACTTCGGCGGTGGCTGCCTGGCGATGTACCTTGGCAGGAGAACACGCTGACATCGGACATACATAAAGCACCTAATGCATAAATAAATGGGCCTCCGAAGCCGGAGACCCATTCATTCATTTATATGCCAGGATGACAGGTGATTAACTTCCGGTCCTTCCTTCACTTGAGGCGAGACATGGCTCTGGAGATCCTGTCCATCGCCTGCTCGATCTTATCCATGCTGTTTGCAAACGAGATCCGGATACACTCCGGTTCGCCGAAAGCACGTCCGGTCACTGTAGAAACGTGCGCCACGTTGAGCAGGTACATGCAGAGATCGTCGGCATCATTGATAACATGTTCGCCGTCTGCCTTACCAAAGTAGGCCTTGATCACGGGGAAAACATAAAACGCACCGTCGGGCTCTGCCACCCTTACACCAGGGATCGCCGTCAGCAGTTCGAGCATGCGGGCCCGCCGGCGGGTGAACTCCACGTTCATAGCCTCCGTGGGGGCCATGTCTCCCGTCAACGCCGTGATGGCGCCGCGCTGGGTAACGGCATTGGCGCCGCTGGTGATCTGTCCCTGCAATTTTTCGCAGGCCTTGACGATGGTGGGATGTGCCGCGATGTAACCCAGCCGGTAGCCTGTCATAGCGTAACCTTTCGACAAACCGTTGATGATGATGATCCGGTCCTTAAGATCTTCAAACTGAGCGATGCTTTCATGTGCGCCCACGAAGTTGATATACTCGTATATCTCATCGGAAAGGATAT
>CANHUK010000196.1 GCA_947463755.1 Chitinophagaceae bacterium | reverse complement strand
GGTGTGTGACGCCGGCATACCTGCGCTCCGCCGGTCCATGCGGCCAGCACATGAGCTCAACACTCGAGAAGCCGACCTTTGCGGCATAGGCGATGACCTCTTCAGTCGTCAGCTCCGGCAAGATGGCCGATACAAGTCCCAGTCTTAGCATATGGCTGTGGTATTTTATTCCGGCCAGTTGAAATCGATCTCCAGGGCGATATCCGGATGAATGCTCTCTTTGACGGGGCAGGTCATCGCGATATGCTCGAGTTCCTTTCGCTGTTCCGGCGTGGCCGAGAATCCCGGAGGATAATGGTATGTTAAATGTAGCCCACTGATGCGCCTGGGATTGGACGCCATGACCTTCAGGATATCGATGCGGATGCCTCTGATCATATCCTCGAGCGCACGTGCGCGGATGGCCATCGTGGTGAGCATACAACTCGCTAATGCAGTCCCCACAAGGTCTGTGGGCGAAAAACGCGCGCCCTTTCCCTGATTGTCGGTCGGGGCGTCGGTTTCAAAAACGGATCCTGACTGGAGATGGGTGCACGATGTGCGAAGTTCTCCGTCATAAACTACGGTGGAGGTCATGGCCATTTTTTATCTACATTTACATTACAAATAAACCGACCGACCGTGAGCAGAATCATCATCATAGCCGGCTTGCTCGGGATATCCTCCCAGCTGTTTGCGCAACAGATTCCCGGACGCGTTGACAGCAGGAGGGATCGCGAAGATAAGAAGAACGAGAAACGTCAGCGCATCAATGAGATCCTGAAGCACGAAGAGGAGGGAGAACCCTCCTATAATACACATGCCGTGTGGGGTTTCAAGATGAATCACGACGGTTATGGCCTGTCCTATGAGATCGGGCGAATGAAATCACCCTACAAGGCTACGCTGCTTCAGTTCGAACTCAACGAGAAAAAACATCCCAAAGAAGAGAAACAAAGCACCGGCAGCAGCCTCCAGGGAGGTTTCATCGTTCTGGGCAATCCCTTCGTATATGGAAAGACCAATCATTTCTATCAACTCAAGGGTGCTTACGGACAGCAGATCATGATCGGGAACAAGGGCAATAAGAATGGTGTGGCAGTGTATGGGATCTATGCGGGTGGGCTTTCCCTGGGTCTGCTCCGTCCTTATTACATTGACGTGCAGGCACCTCCGGGTCGTACCCGTACCATCAAGTATTCACCTGCCGACAGTGCAGCCTTCCTGGGCCCGTATATTGTCGGGGGTACGGGTCTGGCCACCGGTTGGAGCGACCTGTCGATCGCACCCGGATTGCATGCCAAGGCAGCCCTCAGATTCGATTGGAATCGCTTCAATAATGCGCTTTCTGCCCTGGAATTCGGCTTCAATTTCGAATTCTATCCCAAAAAGATCGAACAGATGGCCCGTGTTGACGGCCGTAACCTGTTCGCAAACGGATACCTTGCTTTGGTATTTGGGCGTCGGAAATGAACCATGCCCCCTGATCAACGTTTAATGTCATCATGGTAGAATCCATCACAAGTACTGGCACTGCTCCGGAGAGAATGAAGAAACCTGACTGGTTGAGGGTGCGCCTGCCCATCGGAGAGGCATACACCAAGGTCAGGTCTTTGGTTGATACGCACAAGCTGCATACCATCTGCGAAAGCGGTAATTGTCCGAATATGGGCGAATGCTGGGGCGCAGGTACCGCCACTTTCATGATATTGGGTAACATCTGCACCCGGAGCTGCGGTTTCTGTTCTGTAGCCACCGGGCGTCCGCTGGAACCGGATTGGGATGAACCTCAGCGCGTGGCCGAAGCCATACATCTCATGAAGGTCAAGCACGCCGTCATCACGTCCGTAGACCGCGATGAACTCAAGGATGGTGGCAGCATCATTTGGCAACATACCATCCGGGCCGTGAAGGCCCTCAATCCGGAAACCACCCTCGAAACGCTCATACCCGATTTCAAGGGCGAAAAACACAACATTCTGAACATCATCGAAGCCGCACCGGAAGTGGTTTCGCACAACATCGAAACCGTCGAGCGCCTGACCCGTCAGGTACGCATCCAGGCGAAATACTGGCGGAGCATGGAAGTGCTCAGGTATCTGAAAGAAGGCGGAATGCGCACGAAATCCGGCATTATGCTCGGTCTTGGTGAAACACGCGATGAAGTGATCGCTACCCTTCGCGACCTGCGAGATAATGGAGTGGATGTGGTGACCATCGGTCAATACCTGCAACCCACACGAAAGCACCTGCCCGTCGCCAGATTCGTTCATCCGGACGAGTTCGCCGAGTATCGTGAGATCGGTTATGAACTGGGACTGGATTATGTCGAAAGCGGACCGCTGGTGCGTTCTTCCTATCACAGTGAGAAACATGTCTTTCCGGGCATTGGCCGTCAACAATGGCTGGCGTCCAAGGCTTGAGGGTATTCCACCAAAATCACATTTTGCTCCAATGCGTATGAATAAGTTCATGTGCACGCTGGTACTCCTGATTTCTCTGATACAAAAGGGACAGGGCCAACTCAGCTGGGTACGCATGGATACGCTCTTCCCCGGGTTACCGTCCTCCGTTCATGTATATCGTTCAGATGCGCCGTTATCCGGCCGTCCTTCCATTGCATGGTATGTCGAGGCCGACCTGTCCGATCGTTCCCTGCACTTTGAAACGGACACGGCCAGTGGCCGGCGACTTACACCATCGCAGTTTCATGAAAAGCTTGGAGGATCTGTGATTGTCGTGAACGGGACGTTCTTCTCCTTCGCTACGAATCAGAATTTGAACGCCGTCGTAAAGAATGGGCGGCTGGTTGCTCATAATATCACTTCGATCCAGGGAAAAGGGAAGGACAGTACCCGCTACTTCAAAGTATCAAGGAGTGCCATCGGTATCGACAGGCATCGTCGGGCGGATGTCGCGTGGTTGATCACGGATTCCTCCGATCGTACCGCCAGGGCCCGGCAGCTTGGTCCGGTAAGCAGGAAAGATGATTTTCCGGGCATCCCCCTGGACGATACCCTGTGGACGCGGGCAACACCCTGGAAGATGCGGACAGCCATCGGAGGCGGTCCGGTCCTGGTGCATGAAGGGGTGATGCGGATCACCAACGACGAGGAACGGATGTTCATGGGTAAGGCACGGGAGGATCTTCACCCACGCACGGCCATGGGTTATACCAAGGATGGTCGCCTGATCATACTCGCTGTCGAAGGCAGGAGACCGCGTGTGGCAGAAGGAGCAAGCCTGACGGAACTTTCCCGCATCATGTCCGAACTGGGTGCGCATGAAGCCCTCAACCTCGACGGAGGAGGTAGCAGTTGTCTGCTGGTCATGGGACGTGAGACCATCCGTCCTTCAGACAAGGAAGGACAACGTCCCGTGCCGGGTGTGTTCATTATCCGGTGAGATCCATGACCTCTGTCATCTGATGCTGAATCATCTGGTTCATAGCAAAGAAATGCCCGCCGAACAGCGGGCATTTCTTATATCAAATCGGATAATACCTCAAGGTCAGAGACTGTTTTCTGCCGGTCTCATCTCCCATACCAAAGCGCTGGCGCCCAAAATGGCCGCGTCGGCTTCCTTGAGTTCACTGAAGATCAGTTTCACTTTGTTCTGGAAGATCGGCAGTAAATGCTTTTCCATGTGTTCACGGGTGGGTTTCATGATCAGATCACCCGCTTTTGACATGCCGCCGAAGAAGATGATGGCTTCAGGACTGCTGAACATGACAAAGTTGGCCAGCGCCAGTCCCAGTATCCTGCCGGTGAATTCATACACTTCCATCGCGAGTTGATCGCCCTTCATGGCACACTCATACACGATCCTGGAGTCGATCTCATCGGATGCATATGCGCGCATGAGACTGGGCACGGATGGATCCCGCTCCAGAAACTCAACAGCGGTTCGAGCCACACCTGTGGCAGATGCGTAAGCTTCGAGGGACCCATGCTCTCCCGTTCCGGGATGCAGTCGTCCGTCGGGGATGATGATATTATGCCCGAGTTCTCCGGCGAAACCATCGTGTCCGTAAATGAGCTGGCCATTAGCGACAATGCCGCTACCTACACCTGTTCCGAGGGTGATCATGATGAAATCCCTCATGCCCTTGGCGGCACCATAGGTCATTTCACCTACGGCTGCAGCGTTGGCATCGTTGGTCAGACGGGCCTGCACACCAAATTTAGCGCCGATCATACTGGCCAGGGGGATGATGCCCTTCCATTTGAGATTCGGTGCGTATTCGATCGTCCCCTTATAGATATTTCCATTCGGCGCACCAATGCCGATGCCGCGGATCACCCCGATGCCGCCGCTTTCCTCAATGGCGGGCATGATGGCCTGAAAGAGGTCCTCTATGAATGCCTCGATGGTTTCATGTCTGTGCGTGGAGATGGAGCCATGATAGCTGATGTCTCCCCGATGATTGACGAGTCCAAACTTCGTATTCGTGCCACCAATGTCTATGCCGATGGCGTATTGCTGAGAGATGGGTACAGTCATTTGCTCCTCGATTAATGTCCTCCTTCGATCTGCTTGTCAAAATCAATACCCTGTTGGCGCAGTACGCTGCGCAGCTTGATGGCGAGCCAGGCCAGGATGCCGAAGCAGAGCGCGGCCACCAGATAGGACTTGTGCAGTCCGATGGCACCGTCACCCACCACGCCCTGAAGGGGCGGGATGATAGCGCCGCCCAGGATCATCATGATCAGCAGCGCAGAGCCTTCGCTGGTATACTTTCCAAGTCCGGCAATGGCGAGCGAGAAGATACAGGGCCACATGATCGAACAGCAGAGGCCACCAGCCACCATGGCGAACACGGATACGATACCGGTGGTGAAGGATCCGATGACCATCCCGGCAGCCGCCAG
>CANHUK010000195.1 GCA_947463755.1 Chitinophagaceae bacterium | reverse complement strand
TATGTGATGGCGAAGCGACGGGGTAGCATCGGCTTCGTGGCGAGCACCCATTACGGGGTGGTCAATTACCTCAACATCTTTGTCAATGCCTTGTACACCTCGATGTCGGGTTCAGGCTACGGACGTCCGATGGGGGAGGTGCAGTTGGTCGCCCTGCAACGCATGTTGCAGTCGGTGGGCCAAACAGATTACCTGGCCCGCATGCATGCCGAACAGATCACCCTGCACGGCGATCCGATGGTCAGGGTATACGCCCACCCGCAACCGGATTATGTGGTGGAAGCCCCCGGCGTGCGCATCGAGCCCGGACTGGCCACGCTCGCCGACGGAGCGGTGGACGTGAACATCAAGATGCAGAACATCGGGCGGGCCGTAGGAGATTCCATCGGGATCCGGGTGCGCCACCTGCGCCCGGACGGGTCTTCACGGGAGATCCTGTTCAGAAGGATCCCGGCGATCCGGTGGGAGGACAGCCTTTCCCTGAAGATCCCGATCAATCCGCTGACCGATAAAGGGGAGAACCGGGTAGTGGTGACGGTCGATGCCGACGACCGGTATGCGGAGTTGTCTGAATCGAACAACAGCGTGACCAAGGTGTACATGGTCATTGAAGATGAACTCCGCCCTGTATGGCCCGGCGATCTGACGATAATGAACGAGTCGCAGCCCGTGTTCCTGGCCTCGACGGCAGATGCCCTGAAGCCTGCCCGGAGGTACCTGATGGAGGTAGATACAGCGGCAGACTTTCGGTCACCCGCCAGAAGGTCCGTATCCATTGAGTCTTCGGGCGGGTTGTTGAAATTCCAGTTACCGGGCTTGACGCTCACGGACGGGCGGGTTCATTACTGGCGGACTGCCCCGGAGCCTGCTGCCGGGGAGGCGGCCAGATGGAATCGTGCCTCCTTTTTGTATCTGAAGGATATTCCTTCCGGATTTGCCCAGGCGCATCCTGGCCAGCATCAGCAGTCGACACCCACGGATATGCGGCTGGATGGCGACAGGGTTTGGCGTTTCAATGACCGGCCGGCGCAGATCGTCATCAAGACCGGCATTTTTCCGATCCATCCGAAGAACCGGATCAATGTGCAGGTGGATGAGAAGTACCATGTATTGTGGGGCTGCCGGCCGGGTTCTCTGCAGATCGTGGTTTATGACAGTATCAGTCTGATGCCGTTGCGCAATACACTGCAGCCCGGAGGTAAGGGCCGTTTTGGCAGTTGGGCGCCCTGTCAGTACAACGACTTTCTGTTCGAATTCCCATACGATGATCCTGTTTACCGCAAGGCTGCCATGGATTTCCTGGATTCCCTGCCAGCCCGCAGTTACGTGTCAGTCACGAACATCGGCTCCCTTGGGAATACAAGCTTTGTGGATGCCTGGAGATCCGACACGGTCTTGCATGGTGCCGGTCGATCGCTGTATCATAGTCTGTTGCGACTCGGCATGTCCGATATCGACCGGTTCACGGCCAACGTACCGTTCCTTTTCTTCAGGAGGGTGGGGGATGCCGTTACGCCGATCATTTCGCATATGGCGGCAAGCCGCGACGAGTACATCGAGCGCCGCATCGATGTGCGTAAGGGGCTTGACCGGGGCACCGTGCTGTCGCCCTGGTTCGGACCGGTGCGCCGCTGGCATCATCTTCGATGGGCGGCTGACCGGCCGGACGGCATTCAGGACAGGGTAGCGGTGGATCTGATCGGTCGCGAGGCCAGTGGGCTGGAGATGAACCTGGCAACGCTTTCCGGCGGAGATACGTCACTGTCATTTGTGGATGCCTCGCGTTTTCCATATCTGAGGATTCGGATGCGCTGTGTCGACAGTCTGGGGTTTACGCCGGCGCAGCTGCGATCCTGGCGGCTGGCCGCAGATCCCGTGCCGGAAGGCGCCCTGTCGCCCGATCTGCGGTTCAGCATGCCCGACTCCCTGGAGCCCGGACAGCCGTTTGATTTTTCCCTGGCCTTCCGGAATATAAGTCCCGCCGCGTTTGATAGTCTTCGTTTATACATGACCGTTACCGGATCCGACAATGTGGTGCGCGAAGTGCCCCTGCCGCGGACGCGTCCCTTGCCGGCCGGGGATACCCTGCACCTATCCGGCCGGGTTGACACCCGTGGTCTGAAGGGTAATTGCATGGTGTACCTGCATGTGAATCCAGGTCCCGAACAACCTGAGCAGCATCTGTTCAACAACTTTTTGTATCGCCGGGTGAAGGTGGGGACCGATGGCTTGAATCCCTTGCTGGATGTGACTTTCGACGGTGCACACATCATGGATGGAGACATTGTTTCTTCCCGCCCGCATATCAGCATCCGCATGAAAGATGACAGCCGTTTTCTGTTGCTGGACGACACGGCATTGATGCGGGTCCAGGTCCGATATCCCGACGGGGTGTTGCGCGTATTCAGGGTGGATGGAGATTCGATGCGGTTCAGTCCGGCGGCGGCAGCTCCGAATGCAGATAACACAGCCGTGATCGACCTGAAGGCGACCTTCGGGCAGGACGGAGAATATGAGTTGATCGTGAATGGGCGGGATCGCAGTGGGAACATGGCCGCACGATCGGATCTGAGGATGCGTTTCACGGTCATGAATCAGTCGGCGATCTCGGATCTGCTCAACTATCCGAATCCCTTCACCAGCTCCACTGCTTTCGTGTTCACGCTCACGGGCCGTCAGCCACCGCGGGACCTGCGCATTCAGATATTGACCGTAACGGGCCGGGTCGTCCGCGAGATCCGCCGTGAGGAGCTGGGTCCTCTTCGGATCGGTCGGAACATTACGGAGTTCAGGTGGGACGGGACCGACCAGTACGGCCAGCCGCTGGCCAACGGGGTTTACCTTTATCGGGTGATCGCCACGCAGGACGGCCAGCAGATGGAGCGGTGGAAGCCGGATGGGGACCCTACGGGCAATTTTTTCCGGAATGGTTATGGGAAAATGTACCTGATGCGATGATTCAGGCCGGTCTTCCGCCGGGGAAAAGTGTGTTGAAACGGGCTACGTACTTCCCGATCATATCGAATTCGAGGTTCACGGCATCACCCGGTTGCAGGCTGTTTATATTCGTATGTTCATAGGTGTAGGGGATGATGGCCACGGAGAATGCATCTGTCGTGACATCGAAGGCGGTCAGGCTGATCCCGTTCATGCAAATGGATCCCTTTTCGATCATCAGTGGGGCAAATGCTTCCGGGAAGCTGAATTTATAGCGCCATGATCCATCGGCATCTTCCACGGAGAGGCATCTTCCCCGCGCGTCTACGTGGCCCTGTACCAGGTGCCCGTCGAGGCGGGCACCCATGACCATGGCCCTTTCCAGATTGATGTTCCTGCCCGCTGTCCATGCTCCCAATGCGGTTTTCTCAAGGGTCTCGCGGATGGCGGTCACCCGATGGGTGCCCCCGGATACGGATTCCACGGTCAGGCATACCCCGTCGTGTGCGACGCTCTGATCAGGCTTGAAACCGGCAGAAAGGGGGGAGGATACTTCGAAGGTGAGGTTCCCGCCATGTGCGGTGACCGTATGAATGAGCCCGGTGGCCTCGATGATTCCGGTGAACATATGCCCTGTTTTGGCTGCAAGTTCGCATGGTGGCGCCATTTTTTTTGAATGTTTGGATAAAATATCGGGAATGCATATCTTTGCCCTCCTAAAAAAGAGGATCAACCATGCTCATCATCGATTCCAAGGATTGCGAAAACATCGACAAGGCGCTCAAAAAGTACAAGAAGAAATTTGAAAAGGCCAAGACTCTCCTGCAATTGCGCGAGCGTCAGTCTTTCAAGAAGCCTTCCATACGTCGCCGTGGCGAGATCCTCAAAGCGATATATCGTCAGAAGATCCAGGCAGGCGTCATCGAGCCCTGAGTCTGGTCCTTTGCAACATAACCGATGGTCATGGAGTTTCTTAACTTCATGACCATTTTTTTGTACGTACGTGATCACAGATACCAGGATACAGCCATTTGCCGACCATCTCCGGTTCGAGAAGCGATATTCGGACCATACCCTTCGGGCATACACGGACGATCTGCTTCAGTTTTTCCACTGGCTGGAGGCTACCTATGCATTAACGGATCCTGTGGCGGTCGCCCCGATACATATCAGAAGCTGGATGGTATCCCTGACGGGTGGGGGCTTTAAACCCCGGTCGGTCAACCGGAAGATCTCGAGTGTCAAGGCCTTCTATCTTCATGGTCGCCGGACCGGCAGGTTTTTGGAGAATCCGGTGTCCGGTTTGCGCGCGATGAAAGTGCCTCGCAGATTACCTGTGTATCTGGAGGAGGGGCAGACTGAGGTCTTGCTTGGAGAAGCGCCCTGCGTGGCCGGGTCAATGGAAGACATGGAACGGCTGATGGTGATGATGCTATATCTGACGGGTCTCCGCATCAGCGAGCTCTTGTCTGTCCGGGAGTCGCAGGTGTCGGAGGGGCGTTCGGACCTCCGGATCCTGGGCAAGGGAAACAAGGAGCGCATAGTTCCGCTTCCGGAGGGATTGTCCGTGCGCATTCGTGATTTCCTCCGGGCCAGAGGCCAGGGGAGGGATGGTGGGGGTTCAGGATTTCTCTTTGAGAATGGATCCGGTCGGCGCCTGCATCCTCGACAGGCCTATGGGATGGTCAGGCGACAACTATCGCTTGTCAGTACGGCCGACAGACGCGGGCCTCATGTACTACGGCACACCTTTGCGACACATCTGGCCAATCGTGGGGCGGACCTGAGCGCCATCAAGGACCTCCTGGGGCATGCCAGCCTGGCATCGACGCAGGTATACACCCATAACAGCATTGCGCGGCTGCAGGAGGCGCACCGCAGAGCCCATCCCCGGGGATGAGTCCTCGCCCCTCCGGC
>CANHUK010000194.1 GCA_947463755.1 Chitinophagaceae bacterium | reverse complement strand
CTGTCGGGTGCGTATCTGTCGTCGGAGTTTCCTGCCCGTGAACAACCCCAGGGTCCAGGCCTGGTCACGCACCGGTGCCGATCTGAAATAATCTGCCAGGAGATCTGTTTTTTCCCGCGTGGCACCGGTATTCCCCAAATCCGAGATCAGTCGGGCAAACCGCCTGAAGCCGTCAGCGCCGGAACCCAAAGGCAGTGGGGAGGTATCGAAGAGGATGTCGCTCATGCGTCCGGATGGGCATTTTCAGTTTGAACTTCCGTCTCTTCCTCGCTGCCGAAACCGGTCTGTACCTCATGGGCCTCCAGGCCTATCTCGTTGAGATATCTGCTGAACACGGATTGGAAGCCATGGGTGACAAATACCCGCTGGGCAGACGTGGCCTTCACCGCAGCGCACAGACCTGCCCAGTCGGCGTGGTCACTCAGGACGAATCCCTTATCGCCGCCTTCGCGGCGCCGATTGCCCCTGACCTGCATCCAGCCGCTGCAGCGCGCCGATCGCCAGGGCCCGATCAGCCTGGATGTCTTCAGTGTTTCAACCGGGGCCGGTGTGATGAAGATGCAGGCTTTCCTCTGTTCCGCCGGCGTGGCTTCCGTCAACCGCTTCGTCTGAGGAAAGTCATGTCCGTCAGCCCGCAGGGCCTCCTGTATCTGAAGAATGGCACCATGCGCGAAAATGCGGCCATCAAAAGGCCTCAGCGCGTCCAGCAAGCGCTGCGACTTTCCCAGGCTGTATGCCTGTAAAACGGCGCTCCGTCCCTGGTCGAGCTGGGCAGACACCCAGTTCCGGATCTCGTCGTACACCACGGTCTGCGGCTGCCACTGATAAACCGGTAATCCAAACGTCGACTCCGTGACGAAAGTGTGGCACTTTACCGGCTCGAAATACCCGCTGATGCCATCATCCTCCGTCTTGTAGTCGCCACTGACCACCCATACCTCCCCCCGGTACTCTATCCGCACTTGCGCAGCACCGATGATATGTCCGGATGGATGAAAGGAGATCCGAACCCCATTCCGGTAAACGGGTTCAGACCAGTCAGCCGCCTCATATGTCTGTGCTCCGAGTCTTGACCGGAGTACGCTCAGGCCCGCCCTGGCACACAGATAGTGTCCATGACCCGGCCGGGCATGGTCGCTATGGGCATGCGTGATCACGGCTGACCGCACCGGACGCCAGGGATCGATATGAAAATCTCCGGCCTCGCAGTAGAGGCCATGTTCAGTGAACCGGATCATGTAGATTTCGTCCGATAATGAACGCACCGGACGGAAGAAGGTTCTGCACAGTCGATGATACCATCCCGGTTCTGGTCCTCGGTCGGTCCGGTATGGTGCCTCAGTTCAGAAGTTGCGTCTGCCCGAACTGTCGCCTGATGAGATAAATACGTTTATTCTCTTGATAATCAGGAGTCTCACTACTCCGGCTCCAGCGGACAGGTTGGAAATCGAAGTCGGACACTCCTTTCGCACTTCGGTGATTCACCTGTTCGCGCAGGCCCTTTTCTCCGAATTTCATCAGCAAACCGACAAAGTGATACGTGGTCTGGAACCCCCTGAATGCAAGGTCACTTGGTTTGCTGAACGTCCGTTTGCGATAGAGCTCCTCCATCCTTGCCCGCCAGCTGTCGAGCCTCGGGCGGTACAGGGTGGCACTGTATTCCATCGACAGCGGGTGGAATTCCGTAGTACGCAGTTCCGAAATCCCCTCCCAGGTGGGCATACCCACGACATGCAGCGGATAGCTGGCGGGAATCCTTAGGCAGTTGCGGCCGAGCCGAAGCGCAAATCGCTCATCCAGGCTTCCGGAGATGATGAGGTTTTGTTTGTTGCTGTCGATCAGTGGAATGATATGCCGTTCAGAAAAAGTGTCAGGTACCATTTGCGTCCGGATCCGCAGGTTATTGCCCTTTTCTGCATTCAGCTGCCTGAAGACCTCCGCCACCCGGTCATCGGCGGGGTTGTTGCGTCGCAGCCAAACGATGTTGCGGCCGCCATAGTCAGCCAGGATATGGTTGAACATGGCCAGCAGATGGGTGTTGAGCTTCGCGTTGGCGATGAATACCTGCGGAGAGGATTTGATCCCTCCGTCGTTTGGATAGGTAGCGCTTACGAACGGGATGTCCTTTTCCCGGGCGATCCGGGCGAGCTGCAGGTATTCAGTACCCGTGACCTGCCCGATGATCAGGTCGAGGGAATCCATCACCGGCATGCGGGTCAGGATCGACAGCTGTCCTTCCCGACTTCGGATATCGTATATCCTCACATCCACACGTTCGGAGCGCTCCGCCTGCAGGGAGTCTATCGCCAGTTCCGCGCCCAGGTAGAATTCCAGCCCCGGTAGCGACTGCCTCGGAAACCCCTTCCCAAACCTGTAGGCTCCGGTCTCACTGAAGGCGGAGTCAAGATGCAGGGGTAGAAAGATGCCCACTTTGTAGGCGGCAGGTGCGTCCTGTCCGCGCAGGATCCCGGCGGACAGGGACAATAAAACGAGGCAGGCGGTGATGTGCTTCATGAGGCGGGGCTGTATGCTCTAAGATGCTTATTCCCACTCGATGGTTGCAGGGGGCTTGCTGCTGATGTCGTACACGACCCGGTTGATGCCCCGAACCCGGTTGATGATCTCATTGGATACGCGGCCGAGGAACTCGTACGGAAGATGCGCCCAGTCTGCTGTCATGCCATCCACCGATGTCACCGCCCGGAGGGCTACGGTGTATTCGTATGTCCGCTCATCACCCATCACACCAACGCTCTTCACGGGCAGCAGAATGGCACCTGCCTGCCATACCTTGTCGTACAATCCGCTTTCCCGCAACCCGCTGATGTAGATATCATCCGCATCCTGCAGTAGCCGCACCTTCTCCTCCGTGACTTCACCCAGGATCCGTATGCCCAGTCCCGGTCCGGGGAAGGGATGACGGAACAGCATCTCCGGCTGGATGCCCAGCTCCAGTCCCACTTTCCTGACTTCGTCCTTGAACAGGTAACGCAGCGGCTCGACCAGGGAAAGTTTCATGGTTTCCGGCAAACCGCCCACGTTGTGATGCGATTTGATCGTAACAGACGGTCCGTGTACGGATACACTTTCGATCACGTCGGGATAAATGGTCCCCTGTCCCAGAAAATCGATGTCCTGGAGGGCATGCGCCTCCCGGTCGAACACCTCGATGAAGGTAGAACCGATGATCTTACGCTTGGTCTCCGGGCTTGTTTGTCCGGCCAGCTTTGTATAGAAATGCTCCCGGGCATCAACGCCCTTCACATTGAGCGATAGTTTTGAATAGCTGTCGAGTACCTGTTGAAATTCGTGCTTCCGCAGCAGGCCATTGTCGACGAATATTCCGAACAGCCGGTCACCGATCGCGCGGGAGATGAGTGTCGCCGCGACGGTGGAATCAACACCTCCACTCAGGCCCATCACCACCCGCCCATCACCGATCTGTTCCTGCAGGGCGGCCACCGTGTCTGTGATGAAGTGCGCAGGGGTCCAGTCACCACTACAACCGCAAATCCCGGTGAGGAAGTTCCGGAGCATCTGACGCCCCTGCTCGGAGTGATACACTTCCGGATGGAATTGGAATCCATACAGTGGGTGCTCCCCGCCGGTACGCCTGAATGCAGCGACAGGTATCGATTCGGTCGTGGCCAGGACTTCAAAGCCGGCCGGCAGTTCCAGGATGGAGTCGCCGTGGCTCATCCACACTTGTGACCGTTCGGAAACACCCTCCCAAAGGGCATCCTCCCGGCATACCTGGAGATGCGCCCTTCCGTATTCGCGTTTTTCGGAGCGTTCGACTCGGCCGCCCGATAACTTCGCCGTCAATTGGGCGCCGTAGCAGATCCCCAGTACCGGCCGCTGCGCTGCCAATCTCCGAACATCCACCATGGGCGCCCGCTCGTCGTTCACTGAGAACGGAGAGCCGGACAGGATGATGCCCCGTATGTCCGGCGTGCATTCGAATGATTTGTGATAGGGAATGATCTCGCAATAGACGTTGGCTTCCCTGACCGCACGGGCGATCAACTGCGTGTATTGGGACCCGAAATCGAGAATGAGTACCTTTTCCGTCATATGTGCGCGAAGTTATGAAATGTTGACGCTCCCTGAAGGCATATACCCGGCGATTGCCGACCTTCGAACCAGATGATCAGTTGCCGGAAACAAAAAAAGACCGCTCCGTGAGGAAGCGGTCGGAATATGTTGGGCGCATGCCGATCACTTGGCGGCGAGGGCGTTGACCTTGAGCGTGAGTGCGCTCTTCAGGTTGCTGGCCTTGTTCTTGTGGATCACACCGCGCTTCGCAAGCTTGTCGATCCTGCTGATGACGCTGGACAGCTTTTCACCGGCTTGCGTGGCGTCGGTCAGCGCCCTGAGGTCGCGGATGGCATTTCGGGTGGTCTTACCCTGATACCTGTTGCGTGCCCTGCGCTTGGATACCTGACGGACATCCTTCTTCGTAGCCTTATGATTTGCCATGTTCTTTCTTTTCGGAATTTTCGGACGGCAAAGTTATGGATTGTGCATCGAATTACCAAATCGATCAGGATTTTTCGATATTTCTCCGGCCTTTCTCCGAAAACGCAATCTACCGGCGTCTTTCCATCCACAGAAAATGTATCGCATTCCAAACATGTATACCGGTCGGGTTTCGAGGTAAAGCTTAATTGTCCGATATTTGTAAATCTTTTGACAGCAAGTCCATTCCATTTCCAGCACGCATGAAAGATTTTTCCTACATCACCAGTGCCCATCCGTCCTATATCGAAGAACAATACCGATCGTTCAGGGCAGATGCAGAGGCCGTGGATCCAGATTTGAGGCGTTTTTTTGAAGGTTTTGATTTCGCCATCACT
>CANHUK010000193.1 GCA_947463755.1 Chitinophagaceae bacterium | reverse complement strand
TGGCCCGGAGCTTTTCTCCGGAAAGCGGCTGTGCCTGGGTGATCTGGAATACACTCAGTCCGGCCAGGAGGAACAGGATGTGTTTTTTCATCATGTACTTGTTATGGGTTGTGTCAAACGGGTTTTATGGTGATCTTGTACTTGCCTTTGGACGTGGTTTTCAGGGCCTTCAGTGTCAGGCGATATAAGGCATCACCCCACACTCGGCTGAGCCGGACATCATCGATGACCACCTTTTCCACCGAGGCCTCAAATATCCTGGCATCATAGGTCAATGTCACGGATGCCTCGCCCTGCTTCAGGCGAACCACTCCGGGTCCGGCGAGTTCGGGTGACACAGCACAGAGATAGTTGAGGTGATGGGCGGCGGTGGCTTCCGTCAGTTCGAAGCCGTGGCGCATCTCCAGCGATCCGTCAGCCGACAGGCTGTAATCAACCTGCCAGGTCTTCACGGCGGCTTCCTTCGGATAGGCTCCGGCAATATCCAGGGACAGCGTACGGCGTGCCGTGTCGAAGCTCACCTGGCGAGAGCGGAAATTGCGGCCGTCCTTCTGGGGTACACCATTGATCATCGGCAGGTTGTGGTAGTTGCTCTGCATCGTCCAAATGGAGTAACGCTGGCTGCTGAAAGTGAATTTGGTATAAGTGCCAACACCTGCATCCACAAAGAATGGCTTGGTCTTATGGAAATACACAAAACTGCCCACGTCATTGTGGTTATGGCTTTCTGCATTGTAACCGCCCTTGGCGCCAAAGAAGGCCTCGCCTGAACGCATGTAGCAGAATTCGGTTTGCGGATACCACGACCAGGCAGCAGTTGACATGGCCGGAGCCGATTTATCGAGATCAGCATCATGCTGCAATCCTTCAAGGGCACGGAAAAGATCGCGCTCCTCGATGCCGCGATGGGGGCTTCGGCGGTCGAGATAGGCCGCAAAGGACATCATCTCCGTACTGCCGACAGCTTTGCCATAGCGATGGATCACACCGGCATTGCCGCCACCCTTGGCGGATGCATCGGCGAAGTTCACCACCCATCCGTCGCCGATATAGGAACGGGCGATGTACTCGCCCATGTTGCGGATCTTGGGTTCCTGGAAGATATCGAGGCTGCCACCGGTGGCATAGGAAAGGATCTGCAGATAGTCGTACATCTTGCCGGCCGCATGTCCCCAGTAGGAAGGGCCTTCCTCGCAGGCGCCGTCATCCTTGGTATAATCAATGAACTTCTCGGTGGAGGCGATGGATTTCATGACACCATCGGCACGCCGCTTGGCATTGGGTTCCATCAACAGAAAACAGGTCAGGGCATTGAAATTGCACCAGGGATTCCAGTTGTTGACCATCTGGTCGGGGTTGCCGGATAGTGCCATCCACCAGAAATCGGAACGGGCAAGATAAGGATCGAGCATGCGATCCTTCACCTCCTGGCGGATGCGGGCAGATATGACAGGATTGACCTTGTCAAAACTGCCAGACAGGAAATGATGGATCCAGGCCATCATAGAGGAGAGATCCCCTGAGGTCAGGTCGATGATCGTTTCATCGACATCCGGGAGCGAACGCTTTGAACGCTGCACGGGCAGGTGCGCAGACAACACCCAGGTGCTCATTTCGCAGGTATGCCATACGCCGTTGATGATCTGGTCGAGAAAACGTCCCTTTCCTTCGGCCAATTCGGCGATGAAGAGCGCCCCCAGGGCCGTGTTATTCTTCCCGAAGGGTTGTTGCATGATCTCCCGGTCGCCCGTCCGCTCAAAGGCGAGGTAGTCGGTCGCCTTCACGACCTTCCATTCATAGTTCAAATACTTTTCTCCCTCTTTGATGATCTCTTGCCGGCGTGATCCCGTCAGCCGGTCCCAGCCTGCCCGATCAGGGTATGCGGGATAGGTCACCCATTTGGAGGCTGGGAGGATCAGCGCGGCCACATCCCGGCCGGCGAGGCGCTTGGCGAGCAGCCCTTTCTGAGCAAAGACGGTGGAAGCTGTAATCAGGCAGACGAAGAGTACACCTGTTCGTAACATCTGTTTCATATCGATCTTTTGCATAACCTGAACTTACATCATTTCGGCCAATAGAGGAAGCTGCTCAGCCGGCCATTATGTCTGGCCGTCGTTGGCTGGATGGCGATCATGTAGTTCTTTACTTCAGGAAAAGCATAGAGCAGCTCATCAAGTACATACATGGAACTGGATGGCACGTAGGGTTTGTTGTAATCCGACCGCGTCTTGTCCGGCGCATACTGAGTATTGACGAACTCCAGATGCACGTTATTGGCCGGATCGATCAGGAAAGGCCTCCAGTAGTTCACCAGGTCCTGCAGCGAGACGTTGATGTTATTCTTTCGATTCTTGAAGGCCTGCATCGCGGCAGCACCTTCATACAAACTTTTGGCCCGCAGGATCCGGGCATAGAATAACAGATTATAGGCATGATAGGCGAAGGCATCCCGGTTGATCAGATCTTCTGACTTACCGCCTGCCATGAGATTTACATTGAGCAGGGTGGTATAGGCCGTACCGGCCGAAGCGAGGACACTCTGGTCGTTCAGTATATATCCGAAATAATACAACAGGTTGAGTCGGATCGTCTCCCAATTATTGACCCTTGGAGGGTAGGATTGGTAGGCGAACGCACGTGCTCCGATCCAGTTATCGACCTTGGCGCGGTCGGCCGCGGTCATGCGGCTTCTGACAACAGAATATGCTTCATAGAATCCCAGATAACTGGTTTCATTCGGTGAATGGATCGGATTGGCGACCTTATTTCCGGCATTGACCCAGGCGAGCAGATTCGCCACGATCTTGTCGAAATAAGGCTTGGCGGCATCGGGCGTCGTACGAAAGGTATAAAGCCAACGGACAGCCATGGAACGCATGTCGCGTCCCTGCGCAGAGATGTTATCGAAATTGGTGCTGTTGCCTTCGACGAATGGCTGTGGTGCCCTGGAGAGCGCCGAGGCTGCGGGGCTCATGATGATGCTGGTCACGGCATTGGCCATATCACTGCTGGAGACGGCCGATGTACGAATATCCTCCAGCGTCAGCGAATCCACGATCAGATTTACGGGATATCGTGTATCCGTTACCGTTGGGTTGGGAGCAGGAGTGGGTGCAGGACCGGGGGTCTGTTCCTTCTTGCAGGCAATGAGCAATGCCATTGATGACAGCAGCAGGATTCGAACGGTAATCATGGAAAGATTGAAAATATGAACGGGAAAGAGAAGGGGGCATGTGCTGATACATGCCCCCCGTCCTCATAGGATGATCAGTTGGGCCAGCCGGGATTCTGGGTCAGATTCGAGTTGATCTGGATCTCAGCCTGTGGGATGGGCCAGGTGTAGAAATGGTCTCCACCCCAGGTGAAGTTGGCGATGTTGGCGCCCCATACACTGCGAAGGCCATTGGCACCATCAAATTTCGTCGACTTCCAGGTCTTCCAGCGGAGTTCGTCGAAGTAGTTGACACCCTCGTTGATGAACTCCACGCGGCGCTCATTGCGGATGCGTTCACGCAGATCAGCCTGGCCGGTCACGAAGGTCGGCCTGGTGGCGTCAGTGCGCTGCAGGGCGGGCATGCCGACACGGGCACGTACTTCATTGACTTTGGCGATGGCACCCGGGATGTCGTTGGCCTCGTTCAGTGCTTCCGCCCAGTTAAGGAGCACATCGGCGTAGCGGATGATGGGGAAGTCGATCGGGCCGAAGGAACGGTTCAGCAATTCCGCATTGCCTTCATACACGAATTTGCGATGCAGGTAGTAGAACTCCGCCTGCGTATCGGTGCGAAGGTCACCGTTGGTCGCCGCTTCTGCCCGGAAGGGGAATCTGCTCGTAACGGTGGCGGGGAGGTTGCTGAAAACGCCGTTGTACGTTGAATAGGGAGTGATGACAGATGCATCGAGGCGCGGATCTCTGTTGGCGAAAGCCGCCCGGATGCGGGCTTCATTGCCGGTGGGCAGGTACTTGGTCATATCCGCACCGAGGTTCTGACGGGCTGTACGTTCCGCCGTGGTCATGTTATCCCGAAGGAAATAGACCTGGCGGGCGCGGGTGTTCATGGCCTTGAAGCCCGGAATGACCTTGTCCCAGTCGAACTTGCTGCCATCAGTGTTCTCGAACAGGTCAACACCATTGGGAGAAACCAGATAGGTATTCCAGCAAGAACCGAAGGAGGAACGGGTGCCGCAGAAGAACTGCGTAGTGGATCCCAGGTTCACGATACCCGTGTTCTGGATGCTGAAGATCATCTCATCAGACTGCTCGTTGGCCTCTTTGAACAGCGTGCGGAAATCGGGATGCAGCCTGTAGCCGGCCGCCATCACCTGCGCGAAGTCAGCAGCCGCTTCCGCCCATTTATTCATGTAGAGATACGCCTTTCCACGAAGCGCATAGGCCGTTCCCTTGGTCACACGTCCGTAATCGATGTTGCCTTTCGCATATCTGTTGGGAAGGTTCGGCTCATTGATGGCATCCGTGAGATCCTTGATCACCTGGTCCCATACCTGCTGCTCCGTGGAACGGGGTTTGGTCGCCTCGGTATATGCAAACGGCTCAAGATAGATGGGGACACCCTTCCAGACCTGGTTCAGTCGATAATAAAAATATGCTCGTAACAGCTTGGATTCAGCGATCAACCTGGCCTTTCTGACATCGGGAGAAGGTGACTTCTTCGGAATGTTGGCAATCGCGTCATTGGCACGGATGACTCCTTCGTAAAAGTTGCGCCAGTTGGTGCTGAACAAGGCGTTTCCGGGCGTGATGGTACCCAGCAACATGGGATCCGTTCCGTCGCGCTGCATACCGGCCACGGCATATCTGTCGTATTGATAAAGCTCTACGCCGGAGGCGGAACCGGTGTTCT
>CANHUK010000192.1 GCA_947463755.1 Chitinophagaceae bacterium | reverse complement strand
TCGCTCGTAGAAGCCATCCAGCAGGGCAGCGCCTGCAGGCATCTGCACCTCGAAGAACTCCGTCACCGACCGCTCCTCCGCCGGGTCACGGGTAAGCCCCGATCGGATATACCAGCCGTAAAGCTGCAAGGCCAGGTTGCTCAGCCGGCCGATGACCACCAGCCGATCATCCAGCTCCTCCACCTCCCTCGACAACTGCTCCGCCCGATCCTCGAAACTCCGGGTAATATGCAACGACTCGATCTTTTTCTCAAACACCAGCGCCTGCAACCAGAAGGTGATCTGATGATAGGTACGGGCCAGTTCCTTGATCCGCGACAATACCTTCAGACTCTGTTGGTAGAGCCCCTTGTTGTAAAGAATGCGTGCATGGTCGAACTGCTCGTGCAGCCGGATGTCGATATTCTCCTCATCCCGCATGATGCGCAGGCTGGAAAGGATCTGACGATAGAGATGCGCCTTGAGATTCGATAGCTGGGCCTTCCGGATCTCCGGATGCCGTCGCAAGAGCAGATCCTCGTCATAATGATCCATCCGCTCCATGGCATCGAAGAGCTGGATGATCTTCATCTCATCGGACGATGCATTCCGACGAACGAAGAGCTTGAAATTCCGCTTCTCCGCCTTTTCAAGCGTGTGGATCAGCTGAAACAATTCATCGGGTGATCGGTTGGGCATCGTAAGTGCGAAAGGTGATAAATCCTTGACAGACAGAATATTAAACCCGGGATAAACGGGTTGCGCAACGTAATTTACAAAGCATTTTTTCTTTCCCGCCGAAAAATTCACAGGTACATTCGCTATGGCTCATCATGTCCTCCCCCGACCGGCTGGCATGACAGACGCACCCAAAGCAACCCATATGGACAGTAACAAGGTATATATCTTCGACACCACACTGCGCGACGGAGAACAAGTGCCCGGCTGCAAACTCAACACCGGTGAGAAGGTAGAGATAGCGCTTGCCCTGGAAGCCCTGGGCGTGGACATCATCGAGGCGGGTTTCCCGATCTCAAGTCCGGGCGACTTTGAGTCCGTTTCCGAAATATCACGGGTCATAAAGGACGCCGTTGTCTGCGGACTCAGCCGCGCCGTCCAGAAAGATATTGAGGCGGCCGGACAAGCCCTGCGCCACGCCCGACGCCCCCGCATCCATACCGGCATCGGAACCTCCGACTCACACATCCGCTCAAAATTCAACAGCACTCGCGAAGAGATCCTTGAACGCGCCGTGCAGGCCGTAAAATGGGCCCGGCAATATACCGACAACGTAGAATTCTACGCCGAGGACGCTGGACGAACAGACAACGAATACCTCGCCCGCGTCGTGGAAGCCGTGATCAGGGCAGGTGCCACCACGGTGAACATCCCCGACACCACCGGCTACTGCCTGCCCGGCCAGTACGGCGAAAAGATCGCCTATCTGATCAACAACGTACCCAACGTAGATCAGGCCGTCCTCTCCTGCCATTGTCATAACGACCTGGGCCTGGCTACCGCCAATTCGATCCAGGGTGCCATCAACGGGGCCCGGCAGATCGAATGCACCATCAACGGACTCGGCGAACGGGCCGGTAACACCGCCCTGGAAGAAGTGGTCATGGTCATGCGCCAGCACCCCGAACTCGGTCTGTACACCGGCATCCGCCCCGAAATGCTGAACCCCATCAGCCGCCTCGTTTCCGACACCATGCGCATGCCCGTGCAACCCAATAAGGCCATCGTAGGGGCCAACGCCTTCTCACATTCCTCAGGCATCCACCAGGACGGCTTCCTGAAAGACGCACAGACATACGAGATCATCCGCCCTGAGGAAGTCGGTGCTGATACCTCAAAGATCGTACTCACGGCCCGCAGCGGAAGATCTGCACTCGCCTACCGGTTCAAGAACCTCGGATTCGAATTCGACCGCAACGCCATTGATGTGCTCTATGAAAGATTTCTGGCCGTGGCAGACCAGAAAAAGGAAGTAGCAGATGAAGACCTCGACGCCATGGCCAAAGCTTATGTCAATTAAAAATCAGTGATCGAAACCGGCCTCCGGGCCCCATGATACATCCATATGGGAAAAACATTATTCGATAAGATCTGGGAAAGCCACGTCGTGAAAACGATCGAAGGAGGCCCCTCCGTCCTGTACATCGACCGGCATTTTATTCATGAAGTCACTTCTCCACAGGCCTTCAACGGACTGCGTAAGCGCGGCATGCCCGTCTTCCGGCCACAACAGGTCGTTGCCACGGCAGACCACAATGTACCCACCCTCAACCAGGAGCTGCCCATCCGCGAAGAACTGTCGCGCAAACAAGTGGAGATGCTGGTGAAGAATTGCGCTGAATTTGGCATCGAACTATACGGCCTGGGGCACCCTTACCAGGGTATCGTCCACGTCATTGGCCCCGAACTGGGCGTCACCCAACCGGGCATGACCATCGTCTGTGGCGACAGCCATACTTCCACACATGGTGCCTTCGGTACCATCGCCTTCGGCATCGGCACCTCAGAAGTGGAAATGGTCCTGACCACCCAGTGCCTGCTGCAGTCGCGCCCCAAACTCATGCGCATCAACGTCGACGGACAACTGAATCCCGGCGTGCTCTCCAAAGACATTATCCTGTACATCATCTCCCTGCTATCCGCCAGCGGTGCCACGGGATACTTTGTCGAATATGCCGGCTCCGCCATTCGCAGCCTCAGCATGGAAGGTCGGATGACCATCTGCAACATGAGCATCGAAATGGGTGCCCGCGGCGGACTGATCGCACCCGATGAAACCACCTTCGACTACATGAAGGGACGCCAGTTCGCGCCCGCCGGAGAAACATGGGAAAAGTCCCTCGCCTATTGGAAGACCCTTTACTCTGACAATGATGCGGTCTTTGACGTCGAAATAAATATAAACGCCGCTGACATCGAACCCATGGTCACCTACGGGACCAACCCGGGCATGGGCATCGGCGTGTCCAGAAATGTGCCCGATCAGTCATCCATACCCGAAAACGAACGCGGAAACTACATGAAAGCCCTGCAATACATGGGCCTGAAAGACGGACAGCCCATCAAGGGACAAGCGGTCGACTACGTATTCATTGGAAGCTGTACCAACTCGCGCATTGAAGACCTCCGCCTCGTGGCAGACTTCGTTCGCGGTAAGCAAAAGGCCGACAATGTAGAGGTATGGATCGTGCCAGGCAGCAAGCAGGTCGAACAGGCCGCACGTGCCGAAGGACTCGATCAGATCTTTGAGGCCGCAGGATTCATGCTCCGCCAACCCGGCTGCTCCGCTTGCCTGGGTATGAACGAAGACAAGATCCCCGCCGGCAAATACTGCATCAGCACCAGCAACCGAAACTTCGAGGGAAGACAAGGACCCAACGCCAGGACCCTGCTCGCCAGTCCGCTCACCGCGGCCGTAGCTGCAGTTACAGGGCATGTCGGAGACGTTCGCGAGTTTATATAAAAATAAATATGAACGCCCGGAGGGCTATCAAAATAAATACATGCAACAGATCAAATCACGCACGGTTCCGGTCAGGATGGAGAACATCGATACCGATCAGATCATCCCCGCCCGTTTTCTGAAGGCCACCAGCCGCGAAGGTTTCGGCAAGAATCTTTTCCGTGACTGGAGATATGAGAATGATGATGAAAACTCCCCGAAAGCTGATTTCCCGCTGAACGATCCCCGCTGGTCGGGTACGATCCTCGTCGCCGGCAAGAACTTCGGATGTGGTTCCAGCCGCGAGCATGCCGCCTGGGCGATCAAGGACGCTGGATTCGAAGTGGTGGTGAGCAGCTTCTTTGCCGACATCTTCCGAAACAATGCGCTCAACAACTTCCTGCTGCCCGTGCAGGTCAGCGAAACATTCCTGCAACAGATCTTCGAAGCCGTTGACGCCGATCCTGCGACCGAACTATCAGTGGATCTGCCTGCGCAAACGATCACCATAGCCACGACCGGCGTGTCAGAAAGTTTCGATATCAATCCCTATAAAAAAACCTGCCTGATCAACGGCTATGACGACATCGACTATCTCATCAATATGATGCCCGAGATCGAATCATTCGAAGCAGATCGTGCCGCCGTCTAACGCTTCAGATCCAACAGAACCATCATCCAAACACCCGCATATATGGATAAAAAGATTGCAGTCATCATGGGCGACGGGATCGGTCCCGAAGTGACCGGACAGTCCATCCGCGTCCTCGAGGCCATTGGCCTGCGCTTCGGTCACCGTTTCAGCTTCGAATACGCCCTCATGGGTGCCGTAGCCATCGATGAAACCGGCGACCCCCTCCCACAGGAGACCCTGGACATCTGCCGCCGCTCCGATGCTATCCTGTTCGGCGCCATCGGACACCCGAAATACGACAACGACCCCAATGCCAAGGTCCGGCCCGAACAGGGACTCCTGCGCATTCGAAAAGAACTCGGCCTCTTCGCCAACATCCGCCCCGTAAATACCTACGCGGCACTGGAACATCTCGCTCCATTGAAGGCAGAGAAACTCGCCGGGGTGGATTTCATCATCTTCCGCGAACTCACCGGTGGTATCTACTTTGGAGAAAAGGAAAAGGATGAAGCCCTGACCTTCGCCTCCGATAAATGCATCTATCACCGTCACGAGATCGAACGCATTGCAGAACTGGCATTCCAGTACGCCCGCATCAGACGAAAAAAACTGACGCTGGTCGACAAGGCCAATGTCCTGGAAACCTCGCGCCTGTGGCGTAAGATCGTGCAGGAAGTCGCCGCGAAATATCCTGATGTGACGACCGAGTACATGTTCGTCGATAACGCCGCTATGCAGATCATCGTCAACCCGAAACAGTTCGATGTGATGCTCACCGAAAACATGTTCGGAGACATCCTGAGTGAC
>CANHUK010000191.1 GCA_947463755.1 Chitinophagaceae bacterium | reverse complement strand
AAGGCTTACCTGCCATTCCTTTTCGAACCGACGATTTTAAAATGATCACCCAGTGATACGAAAAAACGCCGTCAGCTTCCACTAACAATCAAGTGTGTTACCCAGCCTTAGAAGATAGTATACAAACAAGGTGACAGACACGCGAAAAAGTAATCTCAAGGTGCTGTCCTTGAGAGTCAATCAATGACAAGGAAAGATTGATGAAGTTTCAGAATGTGTCATCCCTTCCGCACATGCATACTCTTTGTCTTTGTAAACGCCCTTAATCCCTGGTGAGATAATGTGGCGCCAAATCCGGAGTGCTTTCGTCCGCTCCAGGGCAATGCGGCACTCACACGGTCGCAGCAGTTGATATATCCAGATCCACTGTCTATACGCGCCAGTATGCGCTCCCCGCGCGCCAGGTCTGAGGTGTACACCGCTGCGGTAAGACCGTAATCAGTGTCATTCATCAGTCGGATGGCTTCCTCGTCATCCTTCACCTTCATGATGCCAATGACCGGCCCGAAAGACTCCTCCCGCATGATATCCATCGTGTGATCCACCCCCGTCAGCACGGCCGGTGCAAAGAAATTCCCGGGCCCATCCATGCGATGTCCGCCGGTTAGCAGGTTGGCTCCCTTTGAAAGTGCATCCTTGATCTGATCCTCCAGCAAGTCGATGTTGGCGGATCTGGTCAGAGGGCCCAGGTAAACGCCCTCTTCCGTAGGATTACCCTGTTTCCAGGATCTCACTTCTTTCACAAAGGCATTGACGTAATCATCATATATCTTCTCGTGTACATAAATGCGTTCCACCGCACAGCAGCTCTGCCCGTTGTTGTAGAACGCGCCGTCTGCAGTACCGGCTGCCACGGATTCGATATCTGCCATGTCATCCGCCACGTAGAGCGGGTCCTTGCCCCCAAGCTCCAGCTGACATACGACCATCCGGGATGCTACTGTCTCGTAGATATGACGGCCAGTGCGATAAGAACCGGTGAAGAAATAGCCGTCAAAGGGCATATGCAACAACTGCTCGCCGATATCTCCTGCACCTATGGCGGTTTGCATCAATTCCGCTGGAAGTCCCGCGGAGATGAGCAATCTGCGCATATGCATGCCCGCTAGTGTCGCGAATTCCGATGGTTTGTACATTACGGCATTCCCTGCCAGCAGAGCCGGAATTACGACATTTACACCCACCAGCCAGGGATAATTCCAGGCGGAAATGTTGCAGATGACACCGAGCGGCTCGTAACAAATACGCTCCTGCATTCCGCCCTCATCAGACATGATCTCGTCGGACAGATAGCGTTCTGCATTGCGGAGCATCCAGGCCACGCGGGTCCTGGCGCCATTCACTTCGTTGCGTGACTGCTGCAGCGGCTTGCCTACTTCCAGGGTGAGGTCGGCCGATAAAGTTTCGATCTCTTCCGCCAGTAGTACATGAAAGCGTTCAATGACGATCAGTCTTTCTTTCAATGGGATAGCATCCCATGCCGACTGTGCCTCGCGCAATGTCTGTATTTTACCTTCGAGAGATGCCTGCGTATCCGTTTCCACTTCGCGGACGGCTGCGCCTGTGGCGGGATCGATGATCTGCATCATATTTATTTTTTTGTCCTGATAATATCAAGAAATCTTTTTCTGATCTGAAATGAGAGCGGATTTATCTCCCGGTCGCTCATCCTTTCCGGATGCCACTGCACCCCGAGCATGAATCCAAGATCCTGTCCCGGCGTATATTCCAGCGCTTCCGGAATACCATCATCAGACAGGGCTGAGATCTGCAGGGATGGCGGCAGATGTCCGATGTCGATTGCCTGGTGATGGGCACTATTGACCTCACCTGACAGGCATCCGGTGATCCCTTGTAAGATCGAACCGGCCGTGATGATGATGTCGTGTCGCTTGTCTGTATCTCCGGTTTTCCTGTGAACGGCATTTCCTTCGTCACCCAGGTCCTGTATCATATTACCACCTTCAGCAACGTTGACCAGTTGCATCCCCCGGCAAATGGCCAGAATGGGGCGTTTGTGTTTTTTCGCGTAAGCGTAAACGTTAGTCTCGAATGCATCACGTTCCGGGCAGAAATCATCCGGTCGGTTTGGATAATCCAAAGGGCCTTCATAGAAGACAGGATCCATATCGATACCGCCGGTCAGCACGAAACCGTCGCAGGATGCCAGCAATGCTTCATCCGGATTCAGGTATGAAAGTTCTACCAGAATGATATCATCTCCCAGATCCGCGGGCCGGAACCAGGCCGGATAGTTTTTGAGGTTTGTCTGCGTGAAGGTGATGCCGATCCGCTTCATATTTAATTTCATGTTCATTACCAGGCTTCGGCATACAAAGCCCTGAAGTCTGCACGTGAAACGGGTTTGGGGTTGTTGGGATGGGCAAAGTCATCGATGGCGAGGTCTGCCAGCGGATCGAGATGCTCTTCCAGTACACCGATCTCACGCAACCGGCAGGGGATGCCGATGCGTTCGTTCAATTCGAACAAGCGAGACACCAATGCTTCACCTGTCTCCTCCGGGATTTCCCATTTACGGGCCATTTGGCGGAATTTTTCCTCAGATTCTGCAATATTGAAACGCATTCCATATGGCAGATTCACTGCATTGGCGAGTCCGTGATGTGTGTCGAGCAACGACGAGAGGGGATGAGCGAGGGAGTGCACGACGCCGAGTCCTTTCTGGAAAGCGACAGCACCCATCAGGGATCCCATCATCATCCGGCTGCGGGCCTCAATGGTCGGAGCTTTCACGGCAGTTTCGATCGAACTCAGGATGAGGCCCATACCTTCCAACGCGATGCCCTCGCACATCGGGTGCGACATCTTTGCGATATAAGCTTCCATGTTGTGTGTCAGCGCATCCATGCCTGTGGCTGCGGTTACAGCGGCCGGCAGGTCCATCGTCAACAGCGGATCTGCGAAAACGATGCGAGCCAGCAGTTTTGGAGAAAACAGGATGCGCTTTCGGTGGGTTTCATCATCCGCGATGATGGCGCTGCGGCCTACTTCACTGCCGGTACCTGCAGTCGTTGGGATGGTTACAAAATGAGGTACTTCGCCGGTGACATATACATCTCCTCCGATGAGATCATCGTACTTGAACAGGTCTTCCCGGTGATGGACCCGCAACACGATCGCCCGGGCCACATCCATCGCGGCGCCGCCGCCGATGCCCACTACACTATCACATTTGCCCTCGTCGAAGGCATCTGTTCCTTTGTACACATCTGATTTGACGGGATTCTTGTGCATGTCATGGAACACCACCACCTTAAGCCCTTTGAGATCCATCGCTGTCATCAGCTTTTTGAAGAAGGGCAGGCCTGCTACCACCGGATCTGTTACTACCAGCGGACTGGTCAGCCCCTGTTTCACCAGATAGTCACCCAGCTCTTCGCTGGCGCCGGCTCCGAACCGGATCGTTGTCGGGAAATTGTACTGTAGTATCATGATTTCGGTGATGCGTGTACGTTAGTTAGATCTATTTATATGATCTCGAAGTATCTGCGATATTCCCAGTCGGTCACCGATTTCAGATGTTGGCGCCATTCCCATTCGCGTGTCATCACGAAATGATCCGTAAAGGTGTCTCCGAAGAGTTCCCTGGCGATATCGGACCGTTTCATCCGGGCGGCCGCTTCCTGAAGGGTGGCGGGCAGTTTCTCGCGGTCTGTGACAAGGTATCCGTTGCCGGTGACGGCGGCACCCGGATCCATCCGGTGTTTGATCCCGTAGAGGCCGGCTGCCAGCGCGGCTGCCATGGCGAGATAAGGATTGACATCCGCCCCGATCACCCGGGTTTCCACACGGGCGGAAGATGCGCTTCCATTCAGCACCCTTAAGGCCACGGTGCGGTTGTCGATGCCCCAGGTGAGTGTGGTAGGTGCCCAGGCGCCTTCTACCAGACGTTTGTAGCTGTTGATCGTCGGGGCGAACATGGGCATGATATGCGGCAGGCAATGCAACTGTCCGGCAATGTAGTGTCTGGCGATGTCGCTCAGTTTCAGCGGATCTGTCGCGTCATGGAACAGATTGCTTGTGCCTTCGGCATTCCAAAGGCTTTGGTGCACGTGTCCTCCGCATCCGGGCATTTGTTCATGGATCTTGGCCATGAAGGTGGCCATGATGCCATTCCGGTAGGCGATCTCCTTGACCGCCGTCTTGAACAGTACGGCGCGGTCGGCTGCTTCGAGGATCTCCGAATGGGCAATGGCCGCCTCATAGGTGCCCGGTCCGGTTTCGGTGTGCAGACCCTCGATCGGAATCCCGAAGGCGGTCAGTTCGTCGAACAGTGCCCGGAAGAAATCGTTCCGAAGGGTGGTCCGAAGGATGGAATAACCGAACATCCCGGGCGTGATGGGCGTGAGGTCGCGGTACTGCTTGGCTGCGGCCGACTCAGGGGTCTCCCGAAAATTGAACCATTCGAACTCCTGCGCAAAAACGGGCGAGAAGCCCTCGGCTTTCGCTGATGAAGAAACCCTCTTTAATAATTGTCTCGGACAAACGGGCGAGGCGTTGCCGTCTGAGTCCGTCAGCTCTCCGAGCATGAACGGGAGCTGATCTTCCCAGGGGATAAATCTCAGCGTCCCCGGGTCGAGTCGGGCGGGGCTGTCCGGGAATCCGGAATGCCATCCGGTGTAGGTCGATCGGTCATACAAGGCATCGGCCGCGTCCCATCCAAAGATCACGTCGCAAAAGGAGGACCCCTTTTCCAAGACAGACAGGAACTTGTCTCTTGAGATATATTTTCCTCGCAGGATCCCGTCGATGTCTGTGAAGGCGATCTTCACCTTCGCGGAAGGATGACCCTGGACCTGCTCGATGACCTGCTGTATGGAGGCCGGGTTTTGATGTATTGCCATATGCCTCGGGGTTTACGGGGTCAAATATGCTTGTT
>CANHUK010000190.1 GCA_947463755.1 Chitinophagaceae bacterium | reverse complement strand
TGATCACCGGTTTGCTCGATACGGTCGCCGTATCGGAGGTGGTTGACACATACCCGGATCTAGACATCCGCACAAGATAGTAATGGGTTGTACCAGCGGCCGGTGCGTTATCGACATAACTGAAATTACAGGCTGAATCCTCCACACTCGTCTGCGTATCGATCAAGGTGAAGTTCTGCCGGTCGGAACTCCGGTACAATTCGCAGCGGATACCGGACATCGGCCAGGTCAGGTTCCAGGTCACATTCACAGTTGAAGAAGTCGCCGTCGGCCTCCGCGCCAGCACATTGGAAGCGGATAGCTCAGGCGTAAAGGCCGACCGCAGATCCGGCCACACCTGGAAAGGATCCCAGGCCGACTTGGCGGGAATGTCGGCATTCATGAACACGGTGTCATTGTGATAATACTTTAATGCCTCCGCAGCCGTCAGCTGTCGACTCCAGCCTACCCTGCCGCTCACATCCTTGACAGCACCATTGTGGTTGCGGGTATTGTATTCCGCATAGGTGATAAATGAAGTGTTCGTTCCCGCATCCCAGGTACTCCAGCCCTCCGGCTTGATCGAAGCACCCATCCTGCTGTTCAGGAACACCGTCTTGTTGCGGGATTTGGCCGCATCTGCCGTGCCGGCATCGTTCTGCCACGGACGACCCAGCGTGTACAGGGTCGTGCCCCGGTTCTGCGTGATCCGGCAATCCCTGAACACATAACCGTAAGCCGATTCCGCCTTGGTATTCGTCGCCGTCACATAACCACCGGAACCATTGTCCAATCGCGTACGCGGATAGATCACACAGGTGTCAAAAATGATCGTTGACGATCCAAAGAGAAAATCGGTATTCCCGTCGATATAACTGTGCTTGACATAAACCCGTGTGCCCTTGACGTTTCCACCATAATAGGTGTCCTGCCCGCTGTTCATCCGGCAGTTGTAAAATACAACGCGATCTGATGTCGTGTACACCGCCACTGCCTGAGGTCCGTCCCCCGGGGCCGGTACCGTCGCATTGGCGTTGATGCCGTATCCGGTTGCATTTTCGATCGACAGGTTCATCACCATCACATCCGGGGCATTGATGATCAACGTGCCACAGGTAGAAGTACCGAAAGTACCTCCCGCAGGATTCGCCTTCCCGGAATAATTATCATACGACAGGATGGTCTCCGCCATGCGCGCGCCGATCAACTGGATGAAGGGCTTATTGGACGGGATGATCACAGGTTCCACATATTTCCCCTGCTTGATATAGATACGCCAGGCACTGGTGCGACCCGCAGGAGCCGCGTTGATCGCGGCCTGGATGCTGCTGTACTGACCCGTTCCATCCCTGGCTACCAATGCATCATATGCAGGCGTTACCACAGGCGCGGATGCCGAACCCGTCAGGGATTGCACAACGGCAGAAGCAAGGCCACCTCCCGTGACGGACAAATTGCCGGAATAACTACCTGAAGCGGATGCATTCAAACGCACCGAAACCTCCTGCTGAACAGAGCCACCGGCAGGCGTCAGGGTCAGTGAAACTGACCAGTTGGTCCCGTCTGAAGACAACTGAAAGCCTGCAGGTACCGTCACTGTCAGATTGCCCGTGAGCTGCGCACCGATGATTGTGCATTTCTGCACCGCCGAGGGTGTCCCGATCGTCTGGCTGAAGGCCGAAAAGCTTCCGCTCAATTGGACCGTAGGTGCAGTGGTGCTGCCCGTTGCGGCAGACCGACTGCTGACCGTGGAATAATTGAAGGCCTTGTCCGCCACGAACACATGGTAATGATAAGTAGTACCCGCCACCACCGTGTTGTCCGTGAAACTTGTTTCCGTTCCGGCATACATCACTTGATTACCGGCGCCCATCAGATTACCGGCGATATAGACCCCCTTTTGATTGGGTGTTGGAGCCGTCGAAGACGTACTACGCACGATCACATATCCACCATTGTCGATGCCGCCCGATGGCGCTGACCACGACAGCGTGATGGAATTCGCCGTTGAAACAGAGGTCAATCCCTGTACAGTACCCGCTGCCGTGTTATCCGCCGTCGTGCCGGGATAAGCAACGAAGTCGTCGATCAGAAAAAAGGGCGACTGAGGATTGGTCACCCGCAAGCCCAGGAAGGTACTGGTGGGCGTGGCATTCGTTGTTTTCAAAGTGCCGGTGAACAGCTGCCAGTCGGACGGCGTGGAAGCATTCAGCGTGACCATTCCGGATAATGTAGAATTGCTACCCCCGAGCGAACCCAGCACCGTGGACCATCCATACAGATCCGTGGCCGCCGTCAGGGTGCCCGCCGGCTTATACCAGAACTGGATAACATAATCGGTATTCTGTGATAGTGCAGGATTGGCCAGTACTGGCGAAAAAATATACTTGTTGCTGGTACTCGCCTGCTTGTAGAACATAGCCTTGTCTCCGGTTCGGGAGGAACCTGACGTGATATCCCAGGCAGCAGAAACCTCCCAGTCTGTGGTGGATGTATGCGTATTCACCGTCGAATAACTGCCTGTCGTTTGCCGCTCAAAGCCTCCGTCCAGATTGGAAAAATGCCCGATGGAATTGAACTGCGTAGCCAGACCGCTGACCGCGATCGACAAGGCAGATGCACCGGTACTCGTTCCGGAAATGGCACCGGAATAGCTGCCCGCGACCGTGGCATTCAGTCGGACATAGATGATCGTAGAAGAGATATTTCCCCCGGAATGATTGATCGTCAGACTATTGGACCAGATACTGTTATCCCGGGACAACTCAAAGGAAGCTGGAGCCGACAACACCAGAGAAGCCGTGAGGTTGGAAGCAGACAAGGTGAACGACTGGGCTGCCGTGGGCGTACCGATCGTCTGGGCAAACGCCGTGAGAGACGCTGCATGAAAGATGGCTGGGGTACTGCTTTGTGTACCGGTAACGATGGAATTCAGGTAGTTTTCAAGGTTCGTGTAACCATTAGCCGCAAACTGGCCCCGATCCGCCTGATCATTGGGATTCAACCCATTGGATGATTCCCATGCGTCCGGCATGCCATCCTTGTCGGCGTCAGCCGGAGCGGCCGTCGTACTCAATGTCGGCCAGGCATTTACGGTTGCCGCAAAAGAAGTTCCATGCGGATAACCTCCCTGTACATCGATCAGCCTCCCCGTTCGATTACGTACATCGCCAATGACCCGGGTATCCAACGTATCCCTGCGCAGACTCGCACCCGCCTGATCCAGCACCAGCTGGTAGGCTTCCAGTGCGCTGTGCGTGATCACCGGGGCGATGGAATGCTCTGATGCCGCCTTCGCCTGCGCAGTATCCGCCTGGGTGGCACCGCTCATCGATACACCCAGCCAGTTATTGGCTGTGATCGATGAATAGCCATCTACATAATTACCTGATAACCAGAATTTTCCATAAGGAATGGGTGCGGTACCGGTCGTCTGGCCCGGCTGAACGATCATCCCCCGTACCGGAATGGACACAGAATTACCCGTAGAAGTAGACGGCCCGTACTTGTAGTAGTTATTCACGAGATTATAATTCCCGCCATCCCCGCCATTGGTACTGTAACTGCCCCAGTTATACACGACGTTGTTACGGAAATCTGCATTTTCCACGCCAACCGTGGCAGGGGTGTACGTACTGATCCCTGCAAAACGGGGATTGCGTCCCTTGGCATGCGCGATCAGATTGTGATGGAAGGAACCTCTTTTAGCCCCCCAGATGCCCCCATATCCATGTTCCTGAAAATCAGTCCCGCCCTCGAAATGATAAGAGTAGTTGAGCGGTTCGGAAATGATGTTCCACTGTAAGGTGACACTGTCGCCCCGGTAGATGGTCAGCGCCTCATCACTGCTCCAGCCGACCGAACAATGATCGATGATGATGTTATTTCCGCCCAGATTCCCGAAAGCATCATCCCCGCCGCTGGTCTCCAAAGGCATACAGGCAGCGGAAAAGGGCGGCGTGGGCACCCCGCAATTCGCCGGGGTCGTCTTCAACTGGTTGCGGTCACCCATCCGGATGCGGATATAACGCACGATCACATTGTCGCCGCTGATCGAAACGGGATGGTCCGCGATGCAGATACCATCCCCCGGCGCTGTCTGACCTGCGATCGTTGTATTTCCCCTGATCGTCAACTTCGATGTAAGCCGGATCGTCCCGGACACCCGAAAAACGATCGTCCGATAGGTCGCCGGTTGTGTCAACGCATACCTCAGACTACCGGGATTGGTATCATCATTGAGGTTCGTCACCTCGAACACCGTGGTTGGTACACCCGATGTACCGCGTCCGCCACTGGCAAAACGACCTGCCCCTTCAGCACCCGGAAAAGCGATCTGCTGAGATCTGACCGGCTCTAGAAAAGAACCTGAAAACAGCAGTAATCCCGCTACTAATATTCTGATATGCATAGAATAGTGTCTTCTAAATGACAAATTGACGACCAAAAAAACCCCGTAATCCGATCAGGTATTACGGGGCTGACCCAGACAGAGAAAGCCTGACCATCAGGGTCTCCAGCGAGGGTCTCCGGCGGTATTCCTGCCGGCAAACGTGTTGTCGATGATCCTGAATTGGCCGGTCGCCGGACTCTGCCAAAGCGCTGTCGATGCCTTACCATACGTGATGATATTCGGGAAATCATTGCCCGCAGACACATGATCGGACGTCCGGTAATTATTGCTCGCATTGATCACTGTGGCAGCATTGACCCTTGTCCCACGCACGATGAAGGCACCATTGCTGTTCTTGCCGATCCCCAGGATACAATTGTTGATGGTGATCCCGTTGGTGACATTGTTGGTACCCGCCGTACTATAATCGATATAGTAGGAAGCACTATTTCCCATCGGCGCCTGATTGAATGTGCAATTTTCCATCAGTACCGTCAACGAATTGTTCCGGCTCGTAATGACGCGCTCCGCC
>CANHUK010000189.1 GCA_947463755.1 Chitinophagaceae bacterium | reverse complement strand
TTGGAGGGCGCCATTGTGTTTGAACGCTTCAAGTTGCTTGACTGCGTTCTGGTAGTCACCCAGGTGCAGATAGCATTCGCCGGCATAGAGCCTGGCGATATTTCCCGCCCCGGTGCTTCCGTATTTGCTGATGACCTTCAGGAATCCAGGGGTCGTGGCATTTCCGTTCAGGGCCAGCGCCAGGGAATCCTTGCGGAAGTTTTCTTCTGCGCGAAAGATCTCTTCGCTGGCCTTCTCTTCGTTGGGGAGTTGGACAAAATTTTTGTACGCGAGCCATCCTCCGCCAAGCACGATGACGGCGGTACTGACCATGACGATCTTCTTGCTGTATTTCTCCCAGAAATTTCTGGCAGAGTTTACTATCTGTTCTGTTTCTTGTTCCTGGCTATGCTTTTCGGACATGGTGCGGTTGGATTTGAGATGATCGGGTAATGATTGGGTCGTGTCAATCTACGATGAATGGATAGTCTTCCTGTACGTAAACGTCTTTCAAGAGTTCATCATCGGACGGCCAGGGGCTTTCCTCCGCGAATTTCACGGACTCCTCGACTTCGATCCTCACGCGTTCGTTGATCACTTCGATCTCTGCCTCGCTCACACTATGTTGCGTCAGCAGAATGTTCTTCACCACTTCGATCGGATCCCGATCTTTGTATTCTTCCACTTCTTCTTTTGTCCTGTACTTCTGGGGATCGCTCATCGAGTGGCCCTTATAGCGATATGTTTTCATTTCCAGAAGCGTAGGACCTTCTCCTGCACGCGCACGCTTCACAGCGCGGGCGACAGCGTCGTGCACAGCTTCCGGATCCATACCATCAACGGTATCTCCAGGCATGTCGTATGCATCTGCGAGTTTGTAGATATCAACCACGTTGGAGGTACGGGCGACGGAGGTACCCATCGCGTAATGGTTGTTTTCACAGATGAAAACTACAGGGAGCTTCCAAATCATGGCCAGGTTGAAGGTTTCATGCAGCATTCCCTGACGGGCAGCACCGTCACCGAAGAAGGTGAGGGATACGTTTTGTGTACCCAGATATCTTTCAGCGAATGCCAGACCGGCACCTGTTCCGATCTGAGCACCTACAATGCCGTGACCACCGAAGAATCTCTCCTTTACGCCAAAGAAGTGCATACTGCCGCCCTTGCCTTTGGAACAACCGGTAGCTTTTCCGTAGAGTTCGGCCATACAGGCCTTGGCAGAAATACCTTTCGCAATGGCGAGGCCGTGATCGCGGTAAGCCGTGATGAAGGTATCATCCGGCTGGGTGGCGGTCATGCATCCTGCTGCAAGGGCCTCCTGGCCAATGTAGAGATGACAGAAGCCACGAATTTTCTGCATTCCGTAGAGCTGACCCGCCTTCTCCTCGAATCTGCGGAGCAGCAGCATCAATTCGTACCAGTACAGGTAGGTATCCTTGCTGAATCTCGTGTTCGAATTCCTTGTAGTTGCCACTTCTTGGGATTTGAGGGGCAAATATAGTGTGAAATTGCCATTTTCAAATGTGAGTCCCTCAGTTAGATTTCCTGCATTGTGAAGGTGGCGGTAAGTTTGCCAAAAATTCAGCATTTGGCCCTGCTACAGGAAATACGCACACTCCAGTTCCGCAATTGCCCGGTTTCGTCCCTGGTCTTTGAAAAGCCGGTCGTCGCCATCTGTGGCCCCAACGGAAGAGGGAAGACGAATATCCTGGATGCCATACATTATCTGGGTTTTACCAGAAGCTATTTCAGCCAGACGGACCAGGGATCTGTCCGTTTCGGTTGCCAGGGTTTCAGGATCGAAGGTATCTGGGGATCGAGTGGTGGCCGCATGACCACGACCTGCATCCTGAGGGAAACGGGCAAAAAGGAATTCATGGTGGATGGCGAGGCCATGACCCGTTTTTCATCACACATCGGCAGGTTGCCCATGGTTTTCATCGCCCCGGATGACATCGCCCTCATAAATGAAGGTGGCGAGGGTCGTCGTAAATTCATGGATACGCTGATATCCCAGGTGGCCCCTGCCTACCTGGAGGCACTCATTCGCTACAACCGGATCCTGCAGGAACGAAATGGGCTTCTGAAGTGGATGTCGGCACAGCCCTCGGCATCCCTCACCCTCCTCGATGTGCTGGATCACCAACTATCTGTAGAAGGCACCCTCATTCACCAGGTCAGAAAGCGATTCATGGAATCCTTCCTGCCATCCATGACCGCTTATTATGAAGAGGTTTCCGGCGCGGCCGAGCACATCGTACCGCGGTATGTGAGTCAGCTCGATGCAGAGAACATGTCCGCCTTATTGTTGAAAGGCCGCGCAGCCGATCTGCACTTACAAAGAACCCGCACCGGCATTCATCGTGACGACCTGGAAACGCGCATGGACGGATTACCCTTTCGGCAGACGGCATCCCAGGGACAGCGAAAGAGTTTATTGTTCGCCATGAAACTGGCCGCTTTTGAAGTGCTCAAAGGGGCGAAAGGCACGCCCCCACTCCTGCTGCTGGACGACATTTTTGAAAAGCTTGACGAACGTCGCATGGAGAACCTACTCCACAGGGTCTGTGTCCTCAACAATGGGCAAGTATTCCTCACGGACACTCACCGGGAGCGCGTGTCGGCGATCCTGGGAGGACTTAACGTCCCTTTCCAGCTGATAGAGGTCTGATATTGATTAACTTTACTTCAAAGTACATCTACATGGCTCAAATGATCGGCGAGGTACTGGAAAAACTGATCCGGAACAGTAAGCTTTCCTCAGGCATCCGCTCCTGCCAGATCGGGGATGTTTGGGAGCGCAGAATGGGTAAAACCATTTCTAAATACACAGACAGGGTATTCATTCTGAATCAGACCCTGTTCATCGAAACATCCGTCGCATCATTGAGGAACGAACTTCATTTCCAACGGGAAGATATCCGGGCCATGGTCAACGCCGAGTTGGGTGAGTCTGTCATCAGCGAGGTTGTTATTCGCTGAAGATCAAACACTTCCGTGGATATAATTCTGAAGATGCTCGATGCGGACCTGTTGGGCCAGGATCGTTTCCTTCACCACATCGATGATCGATATCACGCCAACATATCCATCCGCTTCAAATACAGGCAGATACCTCAGGTTGTGATTGGTCATGATCTCCATACACTCCTCCAGGGAGTGATTTAAGGAAATTTGCGGGAGGTATTCAGACATGATCTCTGAGACCGTCAATTCATCCGAGGATCTGCCGTGAAGAATTACTTTTCGGGCGTAGTCGCGTTCGGTGAACAGACCGATGTAGCGGTCGTTTTCCATGATCACAACCGAACCGATGTTTTTCTCCGCCATCAGTTTCAGGGCTTCACGTACGAAGGCATCGGGGCCGATGGTAACATTGGAGAATCCCTTTCGCTTGAAGATGTCCGCTACTTTTTTCATGGCTGTCAGGTGTTTACTCTCAATTTAACATTTTGGAAGTTTTTTTCCAAAAAAATCGAGCGAGTAACAGCGGGGTCACGAAGGTCGGATCCGTGGATCCAGCCATGCATACAGGAGGTCTGAGAGGATGTTTACAACGACAAAAATACCGGAGGTAACCAGGATACTGCCCATGAGCACTGGATAGTCGAGTTTTTCAAGGGCATCCACGGTCATTTTGCCTATGCCCTTCCATCCGAAGATATATTCCACGAAAAATGCCCCTGCGAGCAATTCTGCAAACCAACCGGTGATAGCTGTAACGACCGGATTCAGCGCGTTTGGCAGGGCATGTCTGATGATCACCCTTCGTCTTCCCAGACCCTTGGCGCGCGCTGTACGGACGAAATCCTGGGATAGGACATCGAGCATGGCGCTTCGGGTCAGTTGGGTGATGATGGCGAGGGGGCGTATCCCCAGCGTGAAGGCCGGCAGGACAAGGTTTTGAAGACTCAGTCGGTTGCCGTCAAAAGGCGTCAGTTCGAAGAGGCTGCCAGTCATGGGAAGACCTGTGAAGGAATGGAGCACGAAGCCCAGCAGATAGGCAACCACGATCCCCATGAAGAAGGATGGCGCAGAAATGCCGGCGATGCTCGCCAGGATGGCTGACCGGTCGATCCAGGTATTGCGGTTGACTGCCGCCAGCACACCGAGTGGAATCCCAAGGCAGATGGCAAGCAACATGGACGCTGAGGCCAACAGCAGGGTGCCGAACAACGCATCCGACAGCAGAGACGTAACATCCCGCTTGCTCTGGTAGGATCTTCTGAGATAGGGGATCTTCAGGCCGAGGGTAACTTCCTTACCAATGAATATGCCCCTCAAACCCTTTGCCCGAATCTCGTCGCGCGCATGAAAACAGAGCGGGGACAGATCGTTGATGTAACGAAAAAGTTGAATGTGCCTGGGTTGATCGAGGCCTAGCTCCTTTCGGATATTCGACAGGGTGGCTGCATCTCCCGTTTGCCCCATCACGAGTCGAGCGGGATCACCAAAACCCTGAAAAAGGAAGAACACGATCAGGATCACGCCGGTCATGACCAGGATACCATATCCTGTCTTTCGAAGTATGTATCGGACGATTTTCCGGATCATTGTCCCTGTGTTGGCAATAACCGCTCAATCGATCGCATCGAGGACTTTATTTGTCTCCGCATACGACCATTTACCAGAGATCGTACCCATGTTGAGCAAATAGATGGTAGGGTTTGTTCTCGCCGCTGTTTTGATGGCCACATCATCCCCCTGCAAGATGACCACATCATCCCATTTCAATCTCTCGAGTTGTCCTGTGAGGGTACCGGCATCAGAGGAAATCCAAAGGAAGGGTATGTTTCGGGCTTTGCACATCGATCGAACCTTACGAAGCCCTGCTTCCCATGTCCAGTAACGGGTATCCGCCTCCATTGCTCTGGAAAACACGATGATTGTCTGACCCTGTTGTTGAAGGATGGCTTCGGTGGTATCGACTCCGGACATGGTCTGAATGACAAAATCCTTAATGGGTGGGGTGGCG
>CANHUK010000188.1 GCA_947463755.1 Chitinophagaceae bacterium | reverse complement strand
TGAAATCGTAGCGCGGCGCGATGTCGTTGAACATCTCTGCCACTTGTTCCTTCTTGTCCTTTTGTGATCCTTCGTAGGGAACCACCTTGTCGTGCGCAAATCCGGTCATGTTTCACAAAATTAAACCAATGTGTCGATAACGCACCATTCCGTTCAAGGGTGGACAGTTTTTATCCATTTGTTGGCAATTGACGATCTTTGTGGTTGTTTCGTTCACATGGAGTTCAAAAAAGCCGAATATCTTGTCAGTAGCCCCAGCCTTGCACAATGTCCCAAGCCGGACAGGCCCGAGTATGCATTCCTCGGCAGAAGCAATGTGGGCAAGTCATCTCTGATCAACATGATCACGGGCAGGAAGCATCTGGCGAAAACATCCTCCACCCCCGGCAAGACACAGCTCATCAACCATTTCGAAGTGGTCACCGGCGACCATCTCTGGTACCTGGTGGATCTTCCGGGTTACGGGTTTGCCAAGGTTTCCGCCAGCCAGCGTAAAGGCTGGGAGCGGATGATCAGCGAATACATCCGGGAACGCGAAAGCCTGGGGATCCTCTTCCTGCTGATCGATGCGCGCCATCGTCCGCAGCAGGTGGACCTTAATTTTGTCGACAAGCTGGGGGAATGGGGCGTACCCTTCTGCCTGGTATTCACCAAGGCCGACAAGGAGACCCAGAAGGTCGTCAGCGGGAACGTGAATGCATTCCTTAAGGAGATGTCTGCCCGGTGGGAGGAACTACCTCCGCATTTTGTGACCAGCAGTGAGAAGGGCCAGGGACGAGAGAAGATCCTCACTTTCATTGAGCGCATGAATAAGGACTACGCACGTCATAAAAAGGAAAGCCAGGCATGAGCAGACCTGTTTTCAAGGCTTTGTCCCGCACTTCGATCCCCAAAAATCGTCATTTCTGGTTTAGCATGATCCTTTTCGCCTGGGTGATCTTCACGGGCGTCATGTTGTTCATGGACTGGCAGGCGTCGACCCGATGGATGGCTTTCCGAAGGATCGTGCAGATGATCATCTTCTCAATCTGGGGTTTCGACCGGTTCGCCAAATACCGCGCGCAGCAGGCGACGGAGGTGGCATCCCGGGGAGACTGAACATTTTGCAGCTGAATATAGGTTTCACAGGTCCGCCTTGTCATTCCCCTTCGGTTTTCTTATCTTACAGGAAGAAAATCCAGATCCCATGACCAGGCGAAAGGACTACCTGTTCCTGCTGAGCCTTTTGTCAGCCATCGGTTTCGCATCCACCAGCTGGCTGTGGCAGCATTATGCCAACTTGTTCATATCCATTCCTTTTGCCGTCCTCAGTCTGACCGGCTGGATGCTCGGTCGTAAATCGGACGACCATCCGCGCAGATACCACTGGTTGCCCTTATTGTGGCTGGTCGGTTGCTGCGCTGCTTTCTGGCCCTGGTGATATCCGGCCCATCAACATCTTACCCGCCGCTGCCTTACATCATTCACAGCCCTGACGCTGAGATCGTATTTATCCTCAATTTGCGACCTCCATCGATCAATTGAACCCGTTGATCGCGAACCATTCACAATATATTCATCCTGCGCATCGTTATGAATGTCATCAGTCCGTCGGTCATACGGCGGCCTGCAAACATCAATCAGCAAATGAACCCGTGCCATGGAAGAAGAGCCTCAAGGCTCCGTGTGGCAGACAATCCTTCCGAATGAAGAAAATCTTAGGCATCTCGGCTTTTTATCACGATTCCGCGGCGGCGCTGACCATCGGCGGAAAGATCATTGCCGCCGCTCAGGAAGAGCGATTCACGCGAGACAAGCACACGCCCGATTTCCCGACGAATGCGGTGAAGTACTGCCTCGACGAGGCAGGGCTAAGCATCGATGAACTGGATGCCATCGTATTCTATGACAAGCCGCTGCTGAAGTTCGAACGACTGCTTCAGACATATTACGCGTTCGCACCCAAGGGACTGGTATCCTTCCTCAGGGCCATCCCGGTTTGGCTGAACGAAAAAATGTTCCTGAAAAAACTGCTCTACGACGGGTTGAAGGAGGTTGGACCATACGATAAGAAAAAGGTGAAACTCCTGTTCCCTGAACACCACCTCTCGCATGCGGCCAGTGCCTTCCTGCCCTGTCCATACGAAAAGGCGGCGATCCTGACCATCGATGGTGTGGGAGAATGGTGCACCGCGTCCATTGGTCTGGGCGATAAGGGGGATATAAAGATCCTGAAGGAAATGGAATTCCCTCATTCTGTGGGTCTCCTCTACAGTGCCTTCACCTACTATCTCGGATTCACGGTCAATTCTGGGGAATACAAATTGATGGGATTGGCGCCATATGGCGATCCCACAGCCAAGCAGACGCATGATTTTGCCGACCTGATCAAAAAGGAGCTGGTGGACATCAAAGCCGATGGTTCGATCTGGCTGGATCAGAAATATTTCAACTACGCCACCGGTTTGCGGATGGTCCATGACGACAAGTGGGCCGCGCTCTTCGGTTTCCCGCGACGGGAAGGGGAGACCGATCTGGAGCAGAAGCATTGCAACCTGGCCCTGGCCATCCAGATGGTGACCGAAGAGATCGTCATCAAGATGGCCGAGGAGGCCAAACGCCTCACCGGTGCCGAGTATCTCTGCATGGCGGGTGGTGTGGCCCTCAACTGTGTGGCCAATGGAAAGTTGCTGCGTGCCGGCATCTTCAAGGATATATACATCCAGCCGGCATCCGGTGATGCCGGGGGTGCCCTCGGCGCCGCCCTCGCTGCCAGCACCATGTATTTCGGTGAAACGCGGATCATGAATCCGAATGGCGGAGATACCATGGAAGGATCTTATCTGGGGCCTGACTATTCTGACAAGGAGATCATGCTGATGAACCGAAAGGTCAAGGCAACCTATACCCGATATGATCGATTCGAGGACCTGTGTACCTTTGTGGCCGCCCGCCTGGCAGAAGGTAATGTCGTCGGCTGGCACCAGGGCCGTATGGAATTCGGACCCCGGGCCCTCGGCAGCCGAAGTATCCTGGGTGATGCGCGGAATCCGGAGATGCAGAAGAAACTGAACCTGAAGATCAAGTACAGGGAAGGTTTCCGCCCCTTCGCACCCTCCGTCCTGGCACACAAGGCAGCAGATTATTTCGAACTCGAACACGATTCGCCCTACATGCTGATCGTTGCACCTGTGAAGGAGGAACGTCGCAAACAACTGCCGGCGGACTATCATAGTCGTTCACTGTGGGACAGGTTGTATCACGAGCGCAGCGACATCCAGTCGGTTACGCACCTCGACTTCTCCGCCCGCATCCAGACCGTGCATCCCGAGACCAACCCCCGTTATCACGGCCTGATCAGCGCCTTCGAACAACAGACAGGTTACGGACTGGTCGTCAATACCAGCTTCAATGTACGCGGTGAACCCATCGTATGCACACCGTACGACTCTTACCGCTGCTTCATGAGCACCGAGATGGATTACCTTGTTGTGGGTGACTATGTCTACTGCAAGACGGAGCAGCCCGACTGGGAGAACAGGGAGAAGTGGATGGTGAAATTCAAGATGGACTAACGGACAAGTATAACCGAATTACTAATCTATTCAGACTGATATACGATGAGCAGTACAAAGAAAATGAAGTCGGATCCCCGGCAGACGATCCTGGTGATCACCGTGGGCATGATCGTGGTTTATCTGGCCTTTCAGGTAAAGTGGGCGCTCACCGCCTCACTGGCCGTAGGCGTCCTCGGCCTCTTATCCGACAAGGTCGCAGAAAAGATCGACTGGCTGTGGATGAAACTCACCTGGGTGTTGAGCATGATCGTGCCCAATATCCTCCTCTCTCTGGTATTCTACGCGTTCCTCACGCCCATTGCCATCTTCTCGCGGATCTTTGGCGAAAAGAACCCCTTGTCGATCCGGAACACTGCCAGCAGCCTGTTCAAGGACCACGGAAAGCCTTTCGATAAACCTTCCTTCGAAAAGCCCTGGTAACGGGCAAGTATAACCGAAAATGAATATCCAGGGACGGAAGGTGCAGATCTTCCGTCCTTTTTTATTTAGTAAACGCCCGTGCTCAACATGACCAGTGTGCAGGCTTCGAGGCTTTCGATGCCATGTTCGGCGGCGATCGACTGAAATTCGGGGTTTTCGGTCCCCGGGTTGAAAATGATGCGCCTGGGGGCGAGTGAAATGATCCAGTCCTGCAGGGGACGCTGATGCATCGGGTTCATGTACAGCGTAACGGTATCTATGTCCGGGCGATCCGTTGAACCGGTTTCGATGGGTACATCCTCCACCTGACCTTCTTTTCTGCCGATGGCGACCACTGGATGCCCATGTTTGCGCAACATCCGGATGGCCATGTTGCTGTATCGGGAGGGTTCCTCAGAGGCGCCGAGGACGAGGGTTTTGTCTTTTTGCATATCGGGCACGAAGTTATCCCAATTCTGTCTGACATGCATCCTCGCGGCGGTCGTTCTCGGTTCGGAAGCGGGGTAAGGTCTGGAATAAAACAGAAAAGGGTCGCCTTTCGGCAACCCTTTTCTACTGTTGGTTGGTGTTGTCTTATTTATCCCACCACATACGGGCGTAGTTGTGGTCGCTGCCACCCATGGCGGCTACTGCAGCGGTATAGTTTTCCTTGTTCAGTGCAGCTTCCGTCGTCGGATAGCCCCAGCGGCGGGGAATACCACGAGGATCTACGGCGTCCGGTGCGGGCGACAGGGTCGGAAATCCGGTCCTGCGCCAGTCGTTCCATACTTCCCAGCTGTTGAGATAGCCATGCACCCATTTTTCGGTCATGATCTTCTTATGACCGTCAGCGGCGGTGTAAGCTACATCTGCCAGGGCGATGTAGGTATTGTATTTGGCAGCATCGTATACGCCATACTGTTCCCAGGATGCCTTGATGGCATTCTTGTAATGTGTCTCCGCCTCGGCGTCGCCACCGGCGGTGTAACCGAGCTTGGCGGC
>CANHUK010000187.1 GCA_947463755.1 Chitinophagaceae bacterium | reverse complement strand
GGACTGCAAAGGTATGATTTTTTTTCGTAAGGATATTATACAGGAGATCGACGGCAGAATGTTCGCTTTCGTAATGTCCGATATCAGCGAGCACCAGCCGGCCATCGGGCTCGAAGAAGTCGTGGTATTTCAGGTCTCCGGTGAGATACGCATCTGCCCGGACACCGACGGCCCTTCGGATCAGAAAGGCACCGGCGCCGCCGCAGAGTGCGAGGGTTTGGATCGGCCGGCCCGTCAGACGGCTGTGTCGAAGGACGGGTAGTCCCGTCACGGCCTTGACATGTTCCAGGAAAGCTGCTTCGGTCATCGGCGCGGGAAGACGGCCGATGATACCGGATCCGACCCCAGACCATTCGTTCTCCAGTTTCACCAGGTCAAAGGCGACCTCCTCGTAAGGATGCGCGGAACGCATGGCGGCCAGCACGGGCCGTTGCCGCCAGGCGGGCAGGATCACCTCGAAACGGTGTTCGCGGACGGTCTCGGGACGGCCTTCGGCACCGATGAAGGGATTGGCCCCGGACATCGGGGTGAAGGTGCCGATCCCGCTGGTGGTGAAGCCGCAATCCTCGTAATCTCCAATGCGCCCCGCGCCGGCCTCGAAGACCGCCCGGCTGACGGCCTCCAGATGGCCCTCCGGGATCATGCAGACCAGTTTCATCAACTGGCCGTTCACCGGCTGCAGCACACGCCTGTCCGTTAACCCGAAACGATCTGCCAGCACACCATTCACTCCGCCGATGATATTGTCCAGGTTCGTATGCATCGCATATACTGCCAGATCGTGACGGATGGCGAAGGCCGTCAGGCGGCCGGTCGGCTCATCCTCGTCGATGCGCTTGAGGCCTTTGAAGATCATCGGATGATGGGCGACCACCAGGTTACAGCCCCTGCTCACCGCCTCTGACAGCACCGCATCCGTGACATCCAGGGCGAGCAGCACCCCACTGCAGTCGGTCGTCGACCGCCCCGTCAGCAGTCCGGAATTGTCCCATGACTCCTGCAAGGATGGCGGGGCCACTGTTTCAAGCATGTTAATTATCTCACCGATTGTCATGTTGAATGGATTCTTGTGGCAAATTTGGGATTACTTTGTCGATTTCACACCAATCTCCCCGGACGGATGCCCAGATCGCTGACCCTCGTGCTGCTGCTGTTGACCCTGAAGGCCGTCTCGCAGACCGCCGAGAGCGACTGGGATGCCTATGTGCTCGACATGAAGGGGAAACCGGTCTCCATCGTGGTGGACCTCTCCCTGGCAGCCCGGGCGCCAATGAAGGATAGGACCATGGCCCTGGTCGTCCGCACCCGGCTGCGTAACCCGGGAAGCAACGGACAACCTGCCATGGAAGAGATCCCCAGGCTCGACTCCCTGGAAGAAGACATGGCCGCACGTCTTTCCAAAGCCACGGGTGCCATCTACGCCGGACGATTCACGCAGCGGGGCCTCCGCGAATTTTGTTTCTATGCCCTGGACTCCGTCGGCTATGCCGAGGCGCTTTATGCCGCCTTCGCCGCATACCCCGGCTACGAATGGTTGGGCAAGGCCGTGGCAGACAAGGCCTGGTCAAATTATTTCGACATGCTCTATCCCGCTCCGGACCAGCTCGAACGCATGAGGTTCCGCCGGCAGTCGGATGCACTGCGACAGGCCGGAGACCCGCTGGAAAGACCCCGCCCCATTGAGCACCGGCTTCGTTTCAGGACGAGGGTCTCCCGCGATCAGTTCCTCCGACAGCCCGGCATGGGTGATTACCTCATCGTTGAACTGCCGGAGCTGCCGGATGAAAAGAATGAATTCCCCTTCATGCTGAGATTGCAACATTCCTCCATCCCCGACTATCGGTTCATCGAACAGGTTGCCATGGGCTTCAGAACCAGGGCCCTAGAACTGAAAGGCCGTTACGAAGGATGGGCGTGCGACGCCTTACGCTAAGGCCGTTCGGCATGGGATGGCTTCCACCCATCGAAATCCCGAAGAACATTGCGGTACCGACATTGCGGAAGCACCTTACCTGCTTATATTTGTCTGACCGTCTCCTATGTCCAACCATCCCTTCACCTCTCTGTGCATGCCCATGCCGGCGGACAGCCAAACTGCGTCCGATCTGCCGGCGGAAGCCGTTCCGCCCGGGCCACGATCCACATCTGTATTTTTCGCACAAGCCCTGAATACCAATTTGTTGAGCGTTGTCTATACCTTTGGCATGCCCTTTGGTGAATGTCCAATGCATATGACATTCCGCATGCAAACCACACAAAGAGAAACCGCCATGCTTCCGCACCCGGAACGGTGGTCCAAAAACCAATTCACATGCATACCCGTCGGTTGACTTACGGCTTCATGTTCATACTCTTCATCACCGCCTCCGGGACCGGTTGCAAGAAGGCCGTGGAGGACAATGCCAGAAGGGTGTTGCTCGACCTGATGACCAACGGCCGATGGATGGTGCAGATATTCACCGAGGCGGGCACGGATCATTCGGCCGATTACGCTGCGTGGGAGTTCCAGTTCTACGAGAATGGAACGGTGGATGGGCTCAACGGCACCCAGAAGGTGTCCGGCACCTGGTCGGTAGATGAAGTGAACTATACGATCCGGTCGACCTTCCCGGTTGGCAGTCCGTCGGCACTGATGAGACTGTCGGAGACCTGGAGCATGACCAAGACGACTTTGAACTATGTGGAGGCAAAGCCCTCGAATACGGCCAGGACAGCCTATTTGAAACTCGTGCGGAAATGATCGGTCCGGGGTCCGTGCCGATGTAAAACACCCTGCCGTCAGACGGTTTCTGACAAACGACACCCGAAAGGGCTCCCCGCCAACAGGCCTCAGCGCCCTGGTGGGGACCGTGTATCCTTAAGGAAAAACAACAGTCAGGATGTTCCGCAAGACCCACTGCACGACAAGGCCGTATGGCACCCGTACCCTGATGACCAGGGCGGTGGCATGCGCATTGCTCGCGCTGACCGTCTCCGGATCACAAGCGCAGATCGATGCCAGTCGGCGCGCCGGATGCGGAGAACTTTTCGTCACGTTCAAGCCCGCACAGCCACAGCAGTCAGGCTTTACCTACCGATGGGAACTCGGCCGCGGTCCGGTCAGCAATGAATATGGTCCCGTAATGATCTATCCGGCGACGGGTACCTACCCGGTCAGGCTGGAGATCACGGATCCCTCCGGTAACAAATCCATCCACCTCGACACCATCCGGGTCTTCCCCGTTCCAAAACTAGGATTCGAAGCGGACGACACGACGGGATGCTTCCCGCACCGGGTGAATTTCAGGGACACCACCGCCCCCGGGGCCGGAACGATCTCCCGCAGATTCTGGTTCTTCGGGGATGGGAACACCGCCACCGACAACCCCACCCCTGCACATACCTATGCTACCTTCGCCAGCAGTTATTCGGTATCCCTCCGGGTCGTGCAAAGTACTTGCCCGCAGGACACCTTCACCCTGACCAAGACAGGCTACATCCAGGTGACCCAGGGGGTGAAGCCTTCCTTTTCGGCGCAACCACCCAGCGTCTGCAAACCGCCCATTTCCATTCGATTCACGAACACCACACAGGCGGGTGCAGGGCAGACGATCCGGTACGACTGGACCTTCACCAATGGCAACCCGACCGTCAGCACACAGAAAGATCCCATTGTTCAGTTCAACAGCGCCGGCAGTTTCAAGGTTCGCCTGCTTGCCACCAGCAGCGCCGGCTGCGCCGACTCTGTGGTAGAGGATATCAAGATCCCCAACGTAACGGTGAAATCCGACTTCATCATGATCTCGGATACCGTCTGTCAGGGTCGTCTGGCCGATTTTATGAACAACTCGAATCCGGCGCCCGACAGCAGTTTCTGGTACTTCGGCAATGAGCCGCCCGTTCAGGGCGTAAATCAGTTCAAGATCTTTTCGGCACCGGGGATCTATTCGGTCAAGATGGTCAATAAATTTGGGGCCTGCCGGGATTCCGTAACGAAAAGCATCACCGTGACCGCCGCCCCGGTCGTAAGCTTCACCAGTCCGAACCGCTTCAACTGCAAGGCGCCACAGACGATCGATTTTTCCTACACGGCCGGATCCCCTGCACTCATCAGCAGTTATGAGTGGGACTTCGGAGACGGCACCAAGCAGTCAGGTAACCAACCCACCGTTTCGCATAGCTACACCAAGCTGGGCAGCTATCCGGTGGCGCTGACCGTGACCGACAAGTTCGGATGCTCCAGTCGCGGCATCGTCGACAGCTTCGTGGTCATCGCCCAGCCACTGGTTACGAATGTTAACCTGGTGGACAGCGGCTGCGTGAATATGCGCTTTGAGCCCAAGGTCAACATATTCGCGCCGGATGGGGTGGCCTCCTATGCGTGGGATTTCGGAGACGGTGGGCCGGTGCAGACCATTCCAAATCCGGTAAATATTTACACCACCGCCCGAGCCGCAGAGTACCCCCTGTCGCTGACGATCATCACCCGCGAAGGTTGCCAGGCAAAGGTCAACGGCTCTGTGAAGATCGGCACAAAGCCGGGCATACCCGATTTTTCCGGCACACCCCGGAACATGTGCGCCGGAGATACCGCTCAGTTCAGCGATCTTTCGCCTAGTCCGGGTTCCCTCACCGGCTGGTACTGGCAGTTCGGCGATGGCGGCACGGCGAGGGCACCATCCCCCGCTTATGTCTACACAGATACCGGCACTTTCACGGTCAAACTGACAACATATAACAACGGCTGCGCCTCCGCCACCGCCTCCAAAATGGACTACATGCGTATTGGGGGTGCCAGGGCCAGCTTCATCTACATCGTCGATTGCAACGACCGAAGGAATTTCAGATTCGTCAATACCTCCACGGATGCCGACAGTTACGAATGGAACTGGGGAGATGGTTCACCCAAATCCACCCTAAAAGACCCGGGCATTCACACGTTCACCGGCAATGGTACCTTTCCTGTCACCCTGACCCTCCGAAAAGGCAACTGCACGAACTTCTCCACCCTGCT
>CANHUK010000186.1 GCA_947463755.1 Chitinophagaceae bacterium | reverse complement strand
GTTCCGGTCAAAGAAGTCATCGACCTGGGTCGCAAGTGGGGCACTAAGCATTTCATCATCGAACAGGAATCCTACCAGGGCAAGGCGCCGCTGGACAGCATGAACGAGAACATCGCCATCATGCGGAAGTGGGGATATAAATAAATATGAACGTAAATAGGGATCGGGCGTCTTTGTCTATAATGACATTGACGCCCGATCCATTTCAGGTAGTCATCAACGTTAGTGCCTGATGATGTCAGATATCAAACAACCGTGTAATATAGCAGCGCGATGGCTGCGGCACTCATCAGCAGGAGGGCCGACCATCCGAAAAGGTTCGACCATTTCCCGTTCACCCGGTCGCCCATGATGAGGTGGTTGTTGCAGATGTGCAGGATGATGGCGATCACAACGGGGGCCATTACGCCATATACGACGGCCGTCAGGATGAGTGCCCGCATGGGAGACAAACCGGAAAAATTGATCAGCAGGGCCGATAAAATGGAAACCACCATCACCCCGTAAAAACCGCGTGCCTGGTGGAATTTCTTGTTCAATCCCTCCTTCCAGCCGAAGGCTTCACTGACCATGTAGGACATGGCACCGGCCAGTACCGGGATCGACAGTAATCCCGTTCCGATCACCCCGACAGAAAAAAGTAAATATGACATATCTCCGGCCAGCGGACGCAGTGCCATGGCGGCTTCCTGCACGGTGGAGATGTTTTGGATTCCGGCAGGGAACATCACGGATCCTGCCGTCAGGATGATGAAGAAGGAAACAAGATTGGAGAAAAACATACCGACCCGAACATCCTGCTGCATGCTATCCATCACACGCTTATTCACGACCAACCGGTGTTCCCGTGCTTCCTCCACCTCCATAGAGGTTTGCCAGAAAAATAGATAAGGAGAGATGGTCGTCCCCAGCAATGCGACAATGATCAGGATGAAGTCCCTGTCCCATCGGATCTCCGGGATCAGACTATGCTTCAATACCTGTGGCCAGTCGGTCCGCGTCAGAAAGGGCACGATCATGTAGCAGAGCAGGGAAAGACAAAGCCAACGGAGTATATTGGCTATCCGGGCATAGGGCAATGCGATCGTGATGTAGGTGATGGAGATTCCGAAGAGGATATTGAACACGGGGGCCGGGATATCCGGCAGCAACATATTGGCGACCGCGCCCATCCCGGAGAGATTGGCTCCGATGTTCAGGATGATCGCGGGAAAACTCACCAGCACGATCAGCCACAAGACAGGTTTGGGATAATACAACCGAATGACGGCCGTCAATCCCTTGCGTGTGACCAGCCCGATCCGGGCGCACATCTCTTGTACCGCGATCATTAGCGGCAGGGTGAGCAGGGATGTCCATAAGGTGGAAAGTCCGAAGCCTGCCCCGGCCTGGGAATAAGTGGCGATACCGGATGGATCGTCGTCGCTCGCACCTGTGACGAGGCCCGGGCCGAGTTGGCTACGCAGTGCCGACCAGGGCGAACGACGGCTGCGTTTGTGATGATTCCCGGGGTGCTGATTCATAGGTTAAATGTAATCGAATTCAGGGCACGCCGACCGGGTTGGATGCATATCCGGTGAAACTGAAAGGTGCCGGTGAATGCTGTTACCCCGTCAGGCATGTCCCATCCAGAGGGCACCCCCGACACTGTCACGCGAAGCGCCGGTGACGGACGAGTAGGTCGTTGACTCCTCCCGCCAGCGCAGTACCCCAAGGAGTCCCATGATCAGGGCCTCCTTATACATGGCCGTGACCGGGTCTGCGGCGACGGCCGTGATCCCGAGGGTACGGATATTTGCATCGATGCGGGACACCAGGAAAGTATTCAAGGCCCCACCACCGGTGATCAGCATGCGGGATCCATCGGCGATATGCATTCCGGATCGACCGATCACGCTGTCGATCCCCTGGCGAACAGATAAGGCGATATACTCGACGGCGGTCCGCAATGCATCTGCCGTGCCGTTTCCGGCGGCTCGCAGTATCGGCATGACAATATCCGTCCCAAATTCGTTTGGGAGGGATTTAGGGTAGGCGTGACCGTGATAGGGAAGCGCCAGCAGCTGGTTCAGCACAAGCTCGTCGACCTGTCCTGAGGCAGCAAGCCGGCCGTCTTCATCATAGGCCATCCCGAGGGGTTCCACCAGCAAGTTAAGCAGGCGGTTGGCCGGGGATGTATCGAAGGCGACGTATCCGCCAGGTGTTGATACCGAAAGGTTTGCGATCCCTCCGATGTTGAGCAGGAAGCTTTCGCCGGGGAATAACAACTTTTCGCCCATGGGTACGATCGGGGCGCCCTGTCCGCCCAAGGCTACATCCAGGGCCCGCAGGTCAGTAACGACCGGCAGTCCGGTCTCAGCGGCGATGGCGGCCCCGCATCCGATCTGTGCGGTCATCCGCGGGGGCATGTGAAAAGTGGTATGTCCGTGCGATGCGATCAGCGACACCCGGTATGAAAGATCATTCTCCTCCATGAATTCATTTACCTGGCGGCCGATAAAATGCCCGTAATCAGCATGCAACAACAGGTAGTCGCGTGCCGAAAGTTCGGTGGCATGCTTCAGTCTTTCCTGCCATTCCGGCGGGTAGGCCTGACATGCTGCTGCTTCGATGTGCCATGTCCATCTTCCGCCGGCTTCTTCGAACTGCACAAAAGCGATATCCAGTCCGTCGAGCGAACTCCCGCTCATCACGCCGATCACACGATAGATCATTTTTTACGGATTTGTGATGGTACACCTCCGCGGATGTGAATTGCCGCGTGGTTTCGCGATCATTTGATTAGATTTGCGTCTGTGGCCGCGGGCCGAAATTACCACATTGTATGGTCAAAAATCTGAGTGAGCAACATTCATTGCTCAGCAACTGGATCGGAGAACTTCGGAACACGGAGATTCAGGGAGACCGCATGCGGTTCCGCCGAAACCTCGAGCGCATCGGAGAAGTGATGGCCTATGAGATCAGCAAGGTATTGCCCTGCGAAGACCGCGAGATCGGAACACCGCTGGGCATCTCCGTTTGTAAGGTACTCAGCCGGCAGCCGGTTCTGGCCACGATCCTCCGTGCCGGACTTCCGTTGCACCAGGGCATGCTGAACTATTTCGACCGGGCAGACAATGCCTTTATCTCGGCATACCGAAAGCATCATGGCGATGGCAGCTTCGAGATCGAACTCGAATACCTCTCATGTCCTTCGCTGGAAGACCGCATACTGATCATCAGCGATCCCATGCTGGCGACGGGCGCCTCGCTGGTGAAGACGATCCACATGCTGAAGGAGGAGGGTACCCCGGCCGCCATCCATGTGGTATCCGCCATCGCCTGCACGGTGGGCATTGAATACGTGCGTCGCGAACAGCCGGATGTCACGATCTGGTGCGGCGCCATCGATGAAGAGCTCACCGCCAAAGGCTACATCGTACCGGGCCTAGGCGATGCCGGAGACCTGGCCTTCGGTGAAAAGACACAGCAATAACCATCACCTCCTGTAAGCGATATGCCGACCCGCCGTACCATCTTCAGACGCATCCTTCCCATGCTCGCCGCCTGTGCGGTCACAATGGGCATACGTGCGCAGGATCCGCATTTCTCTCAGTTCTTCTCCTCTCCCCTCACCCTGAACCCGGCTTTGACCGGACTCTTCGATGGTGATTTCAGGGTGGCCGGAAACTTCAGGAACCAGTGGCCCACGATCAATAATGCATTCACGACCGCCACCGCCTCCATCGACCTGTCGATCCTGCAGAACCGACTGCCGGAGAACGACCGCTGGGGTGTAGGGGTGCTGGCCCTGAACGACCGGTCGGCCAATCGCATCCTCAATAATAGTCATTACTCGATCTCCACAGCCTATCACAAGGGATTGGACGAAAACGGATACCATCAACTGACGGTCGGCTTCCAGGGCACCTTCACTTCCAAGACCCTGGATGTGAACGGCGCCGATTTCGAAGACGAGCTGACCGCACTCGGATTCACCGGCGTTACTTCCGAGGTCTTTGCCAACCAGCGTGTCGCCATCAATTATTTCGATCTGCACACCGGCATTCTGTATTCCGGCTCGACGAACGGAGAAAACAGCTTCTACCTCGGTGCTTCTGTATATCACGTAAACCGGCCCAATGAAAGTTTCCTGGGCGGGAGTTTCATCCTGGAGCCGCGTGTGACCGTTCATGGCGGGGGACGCATCCCCCTGGGTACGTATCGGGCGGTGCACGGGAGTGTGATCCATCAAAGGCAGGTCGGGGCGGACGAGACAGTGCTCGGAGCCGCCATGTCGTTCAACATCAACCAGGATGAATACAGCCCGGTGGATCTGTACGCCGGGGCCTGGTATCGGTTGCGCGACGCAGTGATCCCGTATGTGGGTGTCGAGTTCGGGAGTTTCCGGATCGGGTTCTCCTACGACGTCAATATGTCCGGATTGAGGACCGCTTCACAGCGAAGGGGGGGCACCGAATTGTCGCTGATATATGTGCGCCGCCCGGTGGAAGAATGGCGCCGCAAACTGCATTGTCCGAAGTTTTGAATCCCGGCTTGGATGATCTGCTGGTCGGGCAGGTCCACTGACAAGGTTTGGGTGAAAAGTCCTAATTTGTAGCGGTTCCGTGCAATAGCCATCCCAAAATCGATCCCATTGTTAAAGGAAATCGTCATCTCCATACAAAGCTATCTCAAGGCGCACCGCTTCATCAGCGAACACAAGTTATGGCGCTGGATCCTGATCCCCGGACTGGTTTACGCCATTTTGTTCGCTACCGGGATGTACTACTTCGGGAAGTCGGCCAATGGTTTCATCGAATATGTAACATCCCTTCTGGGCATACAGGATTTCGTCGGGAGATTTGAGGATTCATGGATCGGCTTCTTCTTTACGTTCTCCGCGCTGGTCATGTGGATGATCCTGATGTTCTTCTATTTTTCGCTGTTCAAGTTCTTCTGGCTGATCGTCGGATCGCCGGTCTTTGCCTACCTGAGCGAAAAAACTGCATCCATCAT
>CANHUK010000185.1 GCA_947463755.1 Chitinophagaceae bacterium | reverse complement strand
TCGGATCCCTGTGCCAGATATTCGTTCTGCAACACGTACAACGCTTCGGTATTTCCTTCGCTGCGATTGGAATTTCCATCAATGAACATATCCGTGAAGGGCGTACCGGGCTGCGTCCGGTTCACCCCGTAGCGGGCTGTCACCAGCTTATAGAGCGAGCCGTTCACCAGCGTCTGTGCCTTGGTCTTCGCCTTGGCGAAATCGCCCATGGCAAGATAGAGCTCGGCCAGGTAATGTGTGGCGACAGCCCGGGGGAAACGCGCCGCATTGGGCGCCGGATCGGCCAGGTTGGTTTCGGCGAAGATGAGGTCTTCTTCCATGGCCTTGCGCACGGCCGCCCGTGGCGTCCGTTCCCAGTCGGTACGGATGTTATCACCCTTTGATTCGGTCAGGGTCAGCGGCACATCACCCCATAGATAGGACAGGTGGCGATACGCCCAGGCCCGCACCAGCCGGGCTTCTCCGACGATCTGGTTCTTTTCGGCGGCCGTCCACTTGATATCCGGGTTCTCCGCCCGGCCGATGATCGTATTGGCAGCATTGATCGTCTGGTACAGCCAGGCCCAGCAGTTGCTCAGGTATCCCTGCGCCGGATTCAGCAAGACGCCGAAACTATTGAAGATCCGCTCCGGCTGACCACCGCCGGCCGGGAAGGGAGAAAAGGCATTGTCGACCCCGATGAAGGCAGGGGTCAGATACATGTCGTTGGTGCTGTTGTTGTTGAAACCGCCGTCGATCCCTCCGCGCTCCCGTCGCACGAGGTTGTAGAGGCCGTACAGCCCGGATTCAAAGCCGGCCTTATTGCCGTAGAGATTGTCCGGGGCGATGATGGCGCGTGGCGCCTCGGTCAGAAAGTCCTTGCGACAGCCGGTTCCGATCCCCAGCATGAGCATCGATGAGAAAATGATGAGTTTATTCATGACGGAATGCTGTTTAAAGTGAAAGATTGATACCGGCGATGACCTCGCGCTGGAGCGGAACGCCCAGCTGATTGCTGATCTCGGGGTCAAGGCCACGGTAAGGCGTGAAGGTTGCGAGGTTGCGTCCGGTGACATAGAGTTTGAGGCTGTTCAGCTTGGCGCGCTGCAACCATTTGGACGGAACCTGGTATGCGAGCGACAGATCCTTGAATCGAACGAAATCCGCCCGTTCGTAAAAACCTACATTGAACTGATTGGCCAGTGCATCGTTCGCAAAATGTGTACCCGTCGGGTTCTTGTCAGACCACCAGTCCTTCTTCGTCGTATTCAACCGCACGTCGCCGTAAACCGCATCGTTCTCTGTCGGGTTCTCTTTGGTGATGCCCGCCACGCCATGGAAAAAGACCATCAGGGTGAACGGACCCATCTTGAAATTATTCGTCACACCCCAGATCAGCCGGGGATCCTGATTGCCCAGGATCATCCGGTCGGCAGCGGTACTGATCGTGCCATCGCCGTCGGCATCCAGTACGCGGACATATCCCGGCTTGGCGCTGGCCTTCTGGGCGGATGCCGCCACCTCGTCGGCCGAACGGAAGATGCCGTCATATTTCAGGCCGTAGATGACCCGGATGGGTTTACCAATGAACCACCGGTTGCCTACATCATCCTTCCCGTCGCCGTACAGGTCAACAATGGCATTGGTGTTATGGGAGACATTGAGATTGGTCGACCAGTTGAAATTACCCGACTTCACATTCACCGTATTCAAACTTAACTCGACACCCTTGTTCGATGTCTTGCCGATGTTCTGCAAGATCCGGGTGAAACCCTGCACCGACGAGATGTTACGCTCGAGGAGCAGGTCCTCTGTACGGGCGGTGTAATAATCCACCGAACCCTGGATGCGATTGCCCAGCCATCCGAAATCCACGCCCAGGGTGAGGGTCTTGGTGGACTCCCATCCGAGTTGTTCATTGGCGAGGCGGTTGGGTACATAGCCCGTCAGCAGCGAAGTACCGGCGAGATAACCGCGGGTGGACAAGGTGGCGAGCGACTGGAAACTGGATACGGCCTGGTTGCCGTTCAGGCCATAAGAGGCTCGCAGTTTAAGGTTGTTCAGGGAAGAGATGCCGGACATGAAACCCTCACTGCCCAGGTTCCAGGCCAGGGCGAAGGATGGAAAAAGACCATACTTGGTATCATCACCGAAACCGGAATATCCATCTCGGCGGGCGGTGACCGTCAACAGGTAACGACTGTCATATCCATAGTTCAACCGCAGCATCTGCGAGAGGATCGCCTGGCGATACTCCGTCGAGGAGGGTGTCAACAATTTCGCCGCATTCATCTGATAATTGGTCAGCACATCATTGGGGAAGCCCACGCCGATGAGTTGGTCGCGGTCGTAATCATTCGCCTGGCTGCTATACAGACCCGTAAAGTTGACATTATGCTTACCGAATCCGCGGGCATAGGTCAGCAGATGTTCCACGGTCATGTTGCGTTCCACGGAGTTATAGTTGACCGCCCGTCCGTTGTTCTCGAAACCTTCCTTGGTATCGACGCCGAAATAACTCTTCCGCAGGTTGTTGTCGAATTCGATCCCCGCGTTGAGGCGATACGACAGCCCCTTCACCCAGGGCACGTCGATCTTCGCATAGTTCGAACTGAAGAGCCGGTAAGAATTGTCGCGGTTCAGCGCCAGCAGATCCCCCAGCGGGTTGCCCGCCGTGTTGTATTCAGGCCAGGCATAGATCGTAGGCTTACCGTCGGGTCCGTAGGCGGTGGTGAGCGGATTCATGTAATTGGCGCCAAAATCACCGGAGAAGGTCGCCGGAAGCCCGCTGCGATCCTGGAACGACAGTTGGGAAGAAGTACCCATCGACAGCCAGTCGGTGATCTTTACGTCCAGACCGGGACGGAGCGTGTAGCGGCGGAAGGCATCGTTGATGGCGATACCCTTGACATCGAGGTAGGTGGCCCCTAGATAGAAACTGATGCGGTCGGAACCTCCGGCCACCTTCACACTATGTTGCGCCCGGGCGCCGCGCTGGGTGGCAAGATCATACCAGTCGACCCACTGGCCCGCCTGATTAATGGCTTCTTCGGAAGGCGTCATCGCCGTAGGCGGGATGTTCTGCCTCGACCGCTTGAACTCATAGAACTCCGGACCCGTCATCAGATCCGGCTTATTGATGATGGTTTGCGTTCCGTAGAAACCATCATAAGTGATGTTCAGCCGGCCCTTGCGGCCTTGCTTGCTGGTCACCAGAATGACGCCGTTGGCCCCGCGCGAACCGTAGATCGCAGCGGCGGAGGCATCCTTCAGGATCTCGATCGACTCGATATCATTCGGGTTGATCTCGGAGATGCCGCCCGTGTAGGGGATCCCGTCCCAGATGACCAGCGGACCATTGCTGGCGCTAATCGAATTCCGGCCGCGGATATCGATCGTAAGGTCATTGCCTTCTGCACTGCCGCTGTTGGTATTGATCAGCAGGCCAGGCACCGCCCCCTGCAGGGCCTGGGCAATGTTGGTGTTGGGCAGCTGTTGCAGGCGTTCCCGCGGCAACGAGGCTACCGAACCCGTCACATCCTTTTTCTTTTGCGTGCCGTAACCGATCACTACGATCTCCTCCGTGCGGGACAAAGACCGCTTCAGGGTGACGTTGTATGCACCGGAACGGGCGGCCCGGTATTCCACGGGATCATAGCCAACAAAGGAGAAAACCAGGAGCTCACCTTCCGTAGGCACTTCGATGGCATAGCGTCCGTCGGCATCCGTGGTGACACCCTTACCCGTGGATTTGACCATGACCGATACCTGCGGCATCGGCTGTCCGTCCTCATCCGTGATGCGGCCCGTGAGGGTCACAGGCGGAGGAGGCGGGGTCTCGGATTTTGTGACGGGGCGTTCGCGCTGCTTGATGATCACATTGCCGCCCGAGATCACGTAGGAGAGTTCTGAATCCTTCAACATCTGATCCAGCACCTGTGCAACAGGCACGCGTTTGACCGAGAGATCATAGGTTTTCAGGCCTTTCAACTGTTCGCGGGCGTAGATGAACCCGAGGGATGTCTGTCGCTCGATGGCCCGGAAGACCTGTTCTGCCGGAGCGTTCCGTACAGACAGGTCAACCGTCTGACTGAAGCCACTGGCAGCCGCCTGCAGGCAGGTGACGAGCATGAGGAGAATGGTCAACTTCATCTGGTGGTGATTTTTGATGATGGATAGGCACCGGCTGTTCCGGCCCTTTTGGTATGTAAGGATGGACATTTTATGGGTGATCAGGGTCTTTGTACTTCGATACGGCCTGCGCGGATCGTGAAGGCGACCAGGCCCGTGAGCGATAATTTTTCGAGGAAGGCCGACACCGGCACATCCCGGCTGATGCGAGCCACGAACCGATATGGGATCTCTTCACGGAAACGGACGTCCACATCGTAATAGCGGGATATCTCCTGCATGATCGTCTGCAGATCCACCCCGTCGTATATGAACTGCCCGTTCTTCCAGGCCATGACGGCTTCTGTATCTGCTGCTTGAACGGTCAGTCTGGCGGCGGTCAGTTCTGCCTGCTGACCTGGACGAAGCGTCTCCTGTGCACCTCCGCGCTGAACATGGACGGCACCTTCCAAAAGGGTCACCTGTCGGCGGCCGGCGTCTCCGTACGCCCGAATATTGAAATGCGTACCCAGTACCCGTACCCGCAAGTCGTCCTGCTCAACGATGAAGGGATGAGCGGGGTCTGATGCCACTTCGAAATAGGCCTCCCCGGTGATGGACACCGCCCGTTCCGGACCGCGGAAGCCGGTGGGATAGGTGATAGATGAGGATGCATTCAGCCAGACGGCAGATCCGTCGGCCAGTACCAGTCGCATGGGTCGGGAGCCGCGGGGCAGGGAGAGCGTGTGAAAGACGATCGGGGCCTCATCTGCGGCTTCATATATGATGGATCCGGCATCGTTCTTCCTGACGGCCAGGGATGCGTTGCTGATGAGCAGGCCGGATGCTGTGCTGTCGAGGTAGATGCGGCGGCCATCGGCCAGGGTGAGGGTGGCCCGCGCCTGGTCGGG
>CANHUK010000184.1 GCA_947463755.1 Chitinophagaceae bacterium | reverse complement strand
GCCACCGGCGACAGCACATACCTGAAAGCCGTTATTAGATTCGCCAATGCAGTAAGGAAAAAGGAGATCATGGTGGTAGGCTCCGGTTCCAGTGGAGAACTATGGTGCGATGGGGCCATGCGACAAACAGAAATGCTGGAACAGACCATGGAAACCTGTGTAACGGCAACCTGGATCAAATTGTGTCATCAACTATTGAGATTGACAGGTGACCCCATCTGGGCCGATGAAATGGAAATCTCCATCTATAACGCCTTGCTGGGCGCAATGACATCCGACGGAAGCTGGTGGGCCTATTTCTCACCATTGACCGGCGAACGGGTTCCAAGCCATATGCAGGTACCAAGTTGCCAGACAAGCTGCTGCGTCGCCAACGGCCCGAGGGCACTCATGACCATCCCTTCCTGGGCAGTCATGACAGACGAAGAAGGAGCGGTGATCAATGTTTACGAGACGGGGACATGGAGTATCCCTGTAAAGAATGGTCGACAGGTCACCCTGAAACAGGTAACCTCCTATCCTGAAGAAAATAAGATCAATTTAACCATCACATCCCCAGGCGATCAAAAGATCAGACTCAGACTGAGGGTTCCATCCTGGAGTAGAACCTTCAATGTGACAATCAATGGAATACCAGTTCAAGGGAAAATGAGCAGAGGCTATCTGTCTGTAGATAGAAAATGGAAAGATGGTGACCGGATGGAAATCAGCCTCGATCTGAGAGGAAGGGTGATAAAAGCCCCCGGAAATCCCAATCAGATGGCCATCATGCGTGGCCCGATCGTCCTTGCCCTCGACAGTCGCATTGCAAATGCAGATGATCGAAATCTCTGGCTGTTGCATGAAGGCTATCAGTGGAAACATGACAAAGCCTGGAATATTGATTATGCCCTTTTAAAGCCGGTTTCCTCCTTCCCGGATCAAATGTATATCGATCTAAAAAGAGTGCCTTCCCCCAATGGCATCCACATGGCATTTGAAGTCCCTTTCCTCCAAAGACCTACGCACTTCGTGAAACATGAAAAAACAATACTGACCATGTGTGACTATGCATCGGCAGGAAATAAATATGAAACATCAAATGCCTTCAGGGTATGGCTGCCACAACCCCTTTACATGCGGACGGCTTATCCTGATGAGGCTTGGCGATCACTATATCAAAGAGAGGATAAAAGACCGGGCATTCCACTACTACCAACAGGATCAAAGTAAAAAACTGGCGTGGTGCCCATCCGGGAATGCCGGCATTAACCTGTACCAAGCCCCGAGAGTTTACCTCAGCATAAAACTCCTGATGCGCCGGCCGTTGCAAACCTAAATTTTCTCCCATATTCATGATCATCAATTCATTCCCCGAAACACATAGTCGACAGCCTTAATAATCATCCTGCTATTTTGATGATTTATCCCTATTCTTGTCCAAAGGAACGACCATGCGTAATCGCTTTTTACTCTTTCCCCTGAGCCTGATCTTTAATCTGACATTAACGCATGGCCAGGACAAATCACTCCGCCTCGCCTCCATTTTCTCCGACCATATGGTTATCCAGCAAGGTATGCACGCCCCCATCTGGGGCTATGCGAAACCAGGCAGCATGGTCACCATCGATTTCGCCGGCTTCAAAACCCAGGCCAGGACGGATGAAAAGGGCAAATGGATGGTGAAGATGCCCATACTCAATGCGGGCGGACCATACAACATGACCGTGACGGCTGAAAAAACCCTTACCCTTCAGGATGTAATGGTGGGGGAAGTTTGGGTCGCCTCCGGTCAGTCGAATATGGAATGGACCGTTGGCATGGGCATTGGCCCGGATACTGAAAAAGAAAAAGCAGCCGCCGCCCATCCGGGTATTCGGTTCTTCGTAGTCCCGCGGGAAACAGCTGCCGCTCCGTTGGAAGACATGGCACCAGGCAGCTGGCAGACGGTTTCTCCTGAAAGTGTCACACAGCTCTCCGCCGTCGCATACTTCTTCGCCCGGCAACTTCACCAGGATAAAAAAGTGGCTGTGGGGATCGTCAGCTCATCCTGGGGTGCCACCAGCGCCCAGGCCTGGATGAGTGCCGAAATGCTGTCGACCCATCCGGATTTCAGGGAAAGAATGGCCACCTTCGATCATGATCCGGCTCACTGGGCCGAAACGGTGCGCCGAAATCTGGAAAACGACCGGACACGTGACAGCCTGGCCAATGCTTCCATCAACGGCCTGCGCATGGGTGTCCCACTTACAGGCTTTGGGGACACAGGATGGCAGACGGTGGACTATCCCGTAGACATGGATAAGGCCGGCCGCTCGGGTTTTTGGGGCATCAGCTGGTTTCGGCATCACGTGACACTTGATGCAGATGGGAAGGGAATGGCCGGAAAGCTCAAAATATTCCTGAGGGCCAGGGAAGCCCGGGTGTATGTGAACGGAATACCCATCGGCACCACCGGCCAGGTAGAAAAAGAAACGGAATTCAGCATTCCTAAAGGCCTGCTGCGCGCAGGTGACAATATCGTCTGTATCCGGATGTATCAGCACTGGGGCATCGGTCTTGTGGGGAGTGCTGTAACCACACCGGTCATCTCCTATGGCGCCCGGAGCAGAGAGATACCGCTGACAGGCAGCTGGCGGGTGAACCACGACCTGGAAGCCGCACTGCCGCAGATGCAGGGATTCTACAACCAGCCGACGGTGCAGTTCAATGGCCGCATCGCGCCGATCATCCCATACGGCATCCGTGGCGTCATCTGGTACCAGGGAGAAAGCAATGCCGGTATGCCCGTTCAGTACCGCACCCTTTTTCCGATGCTGATCCAGGACTGGCGTATGCGCTGGCAGCAGGGCATATTTCCGTTCCTCTTTGTGCAGCTGGCCAATTTCAGGGAGAAGCGAGACGCTCCCGGCGAAGACCTCTGGGCAGAACTCCGCGAAGCCCAGACACTGACCTTGCAACAACCCGCCACAGGTATGGCCTCCGCCATCGACATTGGTGACGCACTCGATATTCATCCCCGCAATAAACTGGATGTAGGCAGAAGACTCCGCCTGGCCGCCGGAAAAGTAGCGTATGGAGAAGATATCGTTCATGCCGGCCCGACCTTTTCGGGTTACACGATCAATGGCGACACGATCCAGGTCAGGTTTACCAATGTTGGCTCAGGACTGACCATAAAGAATGGCGAAAAACTCAGGGGATTTGCCCTGGCAGGCGCAGATAAGACATTTCACTGGGCTGAGGCTATACTCCATGGCGAAACCATAAAAGTGTACAAGCCGGGACTGTCCCGCCCCGTCACCGTGCGCTATGCATGGGAGTCGAACCCGGATGGGAACCTGTACAACCGGGAGGGACTGCCCGCCATCCCTTTCCGCACCGATGGTCCCGCCTCCGCTTTCCGTTGACATGCGAACATTGCATAAGGATTCCAGGGTATGTTCGCAACAGAATTTCGTTCGGATATGTTTACCTTCAGACCAAACAAATAAATATCAGTTATGATCAACAGGTTGCTTGGATCGATCATCATGTGCACACTGCTGCTGGCCAATATTTCGGGGGCAAAAGCCCATGACATGGAAAAAGGAGACCCGAATGCCATCATCGGTACCTGGAAGAATGGAGAAGGTACCGGCATGATCAAGATCACCCGGAATGGTGAAAAGTTTCAGGGACAGATCGTTTGGCTTAAAGAGCCCAACGATCCGGAAACAGGAAAGCCTAAACTCGATAAAAATCACCCCGACAAGGTCAACCACGCACGCCCGGTCATGGGCCTGACCAACATGTGGGGCTTCAAGTTCGCCAAATCAGGTGTATGGGATGGTGGGAAGATATATGATCCCAAGAAGGGCAGCACCTATGACTGCACCATCAAGATGAAGGACGACAATACCCTCGAAGTACGCGGATATATTGGCATTTCACTCATTGGCAGAACAGATGTCTGGACCCGCCAGGCTGACAGATAAGTTTTTTTTTGTATCATGGAATGACACGGGGTGGCTCTTCTGGCCGCCCCTCTTTTTTGGCCGCCCACTAACGCCAACGCATAACCGAAAACGTATCATTGGAACATCACGGCCGCCACCGTGGAGTGACCGGTCTCGTCCACCAGTATGGCATGCCCTGTCGCCCGAAGGGTTTCATATGCGTCAAAGGCCACAGGTGCGGCCATACGCAACCTAGCCAGCACAACTTCATTCAGTCTGACCGCACCCTCTACCGATTGTTTCGCCAGGGTGTTGACATCGATGCGATGGGAGATCTCCCGCACCACCACCCTTACCAACCGGCTATTATGCTGCAACAGATATTTGTTCCCGACCGAAAGGGGCCGTTCATCCAGCCAGCAGAGTAGAACATCAGATTCCTGGGAAACAATGGGCTGGTCATCCGGTCTGACGATCATATCTCCCCGTGAGATGTCCAGATCATCCGACAGCAACATCACCACACTCTCCGAGGCGAAAGCCTCCGTGACTTCCCTGCCTGCAATCTCGATCCGTTCGATGCGGCTATCGCGGCCGGAGGGTAGTACCCTGACCGCATCGCCCTTTCGGTACACGCCACTCGCGATACGGCCTGCGTAACCGCGATAATCGTGCAATTCGGAGGTCTGAGGTCGAATGACATACTGCACCTGAAACCTGGGATGCTCCAGATTTGTATCCCCGCTGAGTTCCAGCTCTTCAAGCATCTTGAGTAAAGTGCCTCCCGCATACCAGGGCATGCGATCAGACGGATCGACGATGTTATCCCCGGCCAGGGCGCAGATCGGGATGAAACGGATGTCGTTCATACCCAGACTGGATGCGACCCCGAGGTATTCCTGCTGGATTTCATTAAAGCGTGCTTCCGAAAAATCCACCAGATCCATCTTGTTGATGGCCACGATCACATGACCGATGCGCAGCATGGAGGCAATGATCGAATGCCGACGTGTTTGCTCGAGTACACCCTGGCGGGCATCGATCAGGATAATGATCGCATCGGCATGAGACGCCCCCGTGATCAT